>NZ_BAAAHQ010000007.1:110470-133720 GCF_039525605.1 Nonomuraea longicatena
CCGGGCGGGTGAGGAGCGTGCCCCTGGAGGCCGCCGGCCGGAGTGCGGCGAGTGGCGGCAAGGAGGCTTCGCCGTGAGGGAGAAAGAAAGACCCCGGGCCCGCCGTGAGAAGCGGGCCCGGGGAACGACGAAAGAACGAGCCCTACTGGTAGGCGGCGAGCACGTCGACGACGAAGACCAGCGTGCTGTTGGCGGGGATGCCCTGCTGCTCCTGCGCCCCGTAGCCCTTGTCCGGCGGGATGCTCATCACCACGCGGCTGCCGACCGGGACGCCCTTCAGCCCCTCCTGCCAGCCCGGGATGACCTTCGTCAGCTCGAACGTCGCCGGCTGCCCGCCCGCCCAGCTGCTGTCGAACTCCTTGTCGGTGCCCCAGATCTTGCCCGTGTAGTGGACCATCAGGTAGTCGTTCGGCTTCACCGGCTGGCCGGCGCCCTTGATCAGGGTCTTGACCACGAGCTCCTTGCCCGGCTTGTCCGACGTCTTCGTCGTCAGCGTCGGCGCCTTGTCGCCGCCCGGGCTCACGACCTTGACGCCCTTCAGCGTCTCGCCGGTCTCAGTGCCCTTGGCGGCCTTCGGCGCGTCGGCCGGGGCCTTCGGCACCATGCTGACCGGGTCGAGGACGAAGATCTTCGTCGGCTGCTTCTGCGCCTGCTGCTGACCGGCGGGCGCGGCGTCCTCCGCCATCACCGCCAGCAGCCGGCCGCCGAGCTTGACCTTCGTGAGGCCGTCACGCAGCACCTGCGGGAGCTGCGTGTCGACCGGGATCTCCTCCGGCTGCTGCGAGTCGTAGGAGGAACCCTGCAACGGGTTGGTCTTGCCGTCCCAGTCGTAGACGGTCAGATGCGCCTTGACGCTGTCACCGGCCTTGACGGCCGCCCCGGTGCCCTCGTTGAGCACCTGGAAGGACGACTTGGTCGCGGGCGAGCCCGACGGGAAGGTGACGGTGGGCTTGGTGCCCACGTTGCCGGTGACCGTCACTCCGGACGTGGCCTTGTCGGTTCCGCCGGTGTCGGCGGAACCGCAGGCTGCGACGGTGAAGATCAAAGGCACGGCGGCCAGTACGGCCAAGCGGCGGCGCATGGACTTCCCTCGGGACAGACATCAGGTTCGCGTCAGACTATCCGAGTCCGATGTAGGCCCGAGGTAAACGACTCACTACATTCCGGCGATGAGTTTGTCCACCCTGTCGTCCACACTTCGGAACGGGTCCTTGCACAGGACCGTCCGCTGGGCCTGATCGTTGAGCTTGAGATGGACCCAGTCGACGGTGAAGTCGCGCCGCTTCTCCTGCGCCTTGCGGATGAACTCGCCCCGCAGTCTGGCCCTGGTCGTCTGCGGCGGCACCGACTTGGCCTCGAAGATCTTCAGATCGGAGGCCACCCGCTCGACCGCGCCGCGCTTCTGCAGCAGGTAGAACAGGCCGCGCCTGCGGTGGACGTCGTGGTAGGCGAGGTCGAGCTGGGCCACGCGCGGCGACGACAGCGGCAGGTCGTACTTCTTGCGGTAACGCTCGATGAGCTGGTATTTGGTCACCCAGTCGATCTCGCGGCTGACCAGGTCGAGGTCGCCGGTCTCGACGGCGCGCAGGGTACGCTCCCACAGTTCGAGGACCCGCCTGGCCACGGCGTCGCCGCCGCGCCGGTCGACGAAGTCCTTGGCCTTGGACAGGTACTCCTGCTGGATCTCCAGGCTGGAGGCCTCGCGCCCGTTGGCCAGGCGGACCCGGCGGCGTCCGGTCATGTCGTGGGAGACCTCGCGGATGGCCCTGATCGGGTTCTCCAGGGACAGGTCGCGCATCACGGTGCCCGCCTCGATCATGCGCAGCACCAGGTCGGTGGCGCCGACCTTGAGGAGCATGGTGGTCTCGCTCATGTTGGAGTCGCCGACGATGACGTGGAGGCGGCGGAAACGCTCGGCGTCGGCGTGCGGCTCGTCGCGGGTGTTGATGATGGGCCGTGACCGGGTGGTGGCGCTGGAGACGCCCTCCCAGATGTGCTCGGCGCGCTGCGAAACGCAGTAGACGGCGCCGCGCGGCGTCTGCAGCACCTTCCCCGCGCCGCAGACGATCTGCCTGGTGACGAGGAAGGGGATGAGGACGTCTGCCAGCCTGCCGAACTCGCCGTGCCTGCCGACGAGGTAGTTCTCGTGGCAGCCGTAGGAGTTTCCGGCGGAGTCGGTGTTGTTCTTGAACAGGTAGATGTCTCCGGCGATGCCCTCCTCGCGCAGCCGTTTCTCGGCGTCGACGAGGAGCCCTTCGAGGATGCGCTCACCGGCCTTGTCGTGGGTCACCAGTTCGATGACGTTGTCACACTCGGGGGTGGCGTACTCGGGATGGCTGCCCACGTCGAGATAGAGGCGGGCGCCGTTGCGGAGGAAGACGTTGCTCGATCGGCCCCAGGACACGACTCGGCGGAACAGGTAGCGCGCGACCTCGTCGGGAGACAGCCTGCGCTGCCCCCGGAACGTGCAGGTCACACCGTACTCGTTCTCTAGCCCGAAGATGCGACGATCCATCACCACACACTATGCCCATGGATCGGCCGACGGGAGAGATCTCCCGTCGGCGATTTCCCGGCACCGGCTTTTCCCCTCGGCCCCGAAGGGCGGCGCTGCGGCCCCGAGGCCGCCGCGACGCCGCCCAGCGAGGCGTTCAGCGCATGCCGCCCGGCCAGAACCCGATCGGCGACGGGCGTCCGCCGAGCAGCCGGTTGATCTTCGCCATGCGGTCGGGGGTCAGCTGCGGGAGCCCGTCCGAGCGGCCGGTGAGCGCCCGGGAGATGTCTCCCGTCTGCTTGGCGAAGGCGCGGGAGAGGAATTCCTCGCGCTCGGTCGCGCGGCCGTTCTTCGCCCGGGGGAAGGCCCGCTGCCGGTCACCGGCCGGACGCGGCCGGTGACTGCGGTGCTCGCCCACACGTCTCTTGCCCGGACGCCCTGCACCGGACTTCGGCTGCCCGCCCGGCCGGCCGCTGCTGAACAACGGGAGCCCGGACAGGCCGCCGCCCCCGCGCGAACTCTTCGCGCGACCCTCTCCCGGCTCGGGCGTGTCGCTCGGGCGGGCCAGACCGCCGCCCAGCAGCGGCTCGCCCGCCGGAACCACCCGGTAGAGGCCCATGGTGCCGGTCTTGGTGCCGCTCTTGGTGCTGTCGCCGCAGAAGCCGAAGACCGCGTGGGGGCCCTTCCTCGTGCGTTCGGGCACGCGGACGTCCCGTTCGAAGACCCCGCCGTCGAAGCGGTCCGCCGGGACGGCGCCGAACGACGTCGGGCCGTTCACCCGCCCGCTCGTGGTCTCCGGGGCGCAGCGGAGGCGGACGGTCACCAGGTCCCCCGGCCGCGCGCTGGCGGGCCGGATGCTGATGTCACCGCCCGCCCGCGCGGGTGCGGCGCCGATGCAGGCGACCGTGAAGGTGAGGGCGAATCCTGTGAACAGCGGGGCGATCGAGCGCATAAGTCGTCCTTGCCGGAGATGGGATGTCGATCTCCACCTACCGCTGCCCGGATCAACGTAATACCCGATCAGGGACTACGGGGTGTAAATCTCCTGCACCCGGACGATCTCCCCCTGCTTGACGGTGATCAGGGCGGGCCTGTGGTGCTTCTTGACCCGCTTGACCAGGTCCGCCCGGGTGCACCGCTTGGCACCGAGTCCGGTCTTGTCGTCAACGGTCCTGGCCGCCATCCTGGAGCCGCAGCCGAGGGCCGACAGGAACACGACGTTCTTGGCGATCGGCGAGGCGAAGGCGGTCACGTCGCCCTCGGGCGGGCCCTCGAACCGGCCCTCGGTCACGGTGCCCTTCCTCCACCTGATCGGCTCGTACTCGGCCACGTTGCCACGCACGGCCGTGATCCAGCCGCGCAGGATGCCGTCACGGCGCGGGGTCAGGCCCTTGGTGAAGTCGTGCCCGGGGTCGGTCTGGAAAGCGGTACCGAAGATCTTGGGCGCCTTGGGGTCGGGCGCCGGGGTGGCGGAGGCGGCCACCGCGGTCGACAGAAGGACGGCGGCGGCGGCGCCGCCCGCGAACATGAGCGTCACTGTTGTTCTCACGCGGTGTTGGACGACCGGTTACCGCGCGTGGTTCACGAAGATCCCAGGATTTCTTCGCCGGGCGCCGCCGACGCGCGGCGACGCCCGGAGAAACCGGTTACAGCGGGGAGGATCCGTCGTCGATGTCGCCCTCGGGGGCGGTCGGCGCGTCGGAGCCCGCCGACGCCTCCGGCTCGCCCTTGTCCTCCGCCTTGTCCGCCGGCTCGCCCTCGTCCTCGGACGGCCCGGCCCCCTGCGGCAGCAGCCGGTCCAGGCGGGCGCCGGACAGCCGCAGGAACTTGCGGTTCTCGCGGTTGCGGTCGAGCACCGCCACCTCAAGTTGCCCCCTCGGCGGGCGCTCGCCGCCCGGTTCGGTGAGCGCGGCCAGCGCCACCTCCAGGGCGTCGGCCAGCGGCATCGCCTCGCGGTAGCGCTCCTTCAGCCGCGCGGCGACGGCCTCGGCCTGCCCGCCCATGACGGTGAAGCCGTGCTCGTCGAAGACGGAACCGTCGAAGGTGAGCCGGTAGATGGCGTCGCCGTCGGCGGTGTCGCCGACCTCGGCGACCACCACCTCGACCTCCAGCGACTTGATCGACTCGGTGAAGATGCGGCCGAGGTTGGAGGCGTACAGGTTGGCCAGGCCCCGGCCCGTCACGTCGGAGCGGTCGTAGGTGTAGCCGTTGATGTCGGCGTAGCGGATGCCGCCGAGCCGTAGTTCCTCGAACTCGTTGTAGCGGCCGACGGCGGCGAAGCCGATGCGGTCGTAGATCTCGCTGATCTTGTGGAGCGCGCGGGAGGGGTTGGGCGCGACGAACAGGATGCCGTCCTCGTACTGCAGGACGACGACCGAGCGGCCCCGCGCGATGCCCTTGCGCGCGTAGTCGGCCTTGTCCCGCATGATCTGTTCAGGGGAGGCATATCCACCAAAAGGCATGGACACCGAAGGTGTTCCTTTCTAGCGCAGCGGGGCGATGGGGCCGTCAGGGGCGATCATCCGGGCCTGGAGCATCTGCTCGACGTAACCGGAGACGTCCTCGTCGGTCAGGCGGCGGAAGCCGTCGGCGTCGATGACCGACACCACCGGCCAGATCTTCCTGGTCACGTCGGGCCCGCCGGTGGCCGAGTCGTCGTCGGCGGCGTCGTAGAGGGCCTGGATGAGGGTCATCACCATGTCGTCGGCCGTGGCGCCGTCGCGGTACATCTTCTTCAGCGAGCCCCGCGCGAAGATCGAGCCGGAGCCGATGGCGTCGTACCGGTCACGCTCGTACGGCCCGCCCGCGACGTCGTAGCTGAAGATGCGCCCCTCGTCCTTGTCGGGGTCGTAGGCGGCGAACAGCGGCACCACCACGAGCCCCTGCATGGCCATGCCGAGGTTGCCGCGGATCATCGTGGCCAGGCGGTTGGCCTTGCCGGCGACCGACAGCGTGCGACCCTCCATCTTCTCGTAGTGCTCCAGCTCCACCCGGTAGAGGCGGGCCATCTCGATGCCGGTGCTGGCGGTGCCCGCGATGCCCATCACGGAGTACTCATCGGTGCGGAACACCTTCTGGACGTCGCGCTGGGAGATGTAGTTGCCCGAGGTGGCGCGGCGGTCGCCGGCCATGACGACGCCGCCGGCGAAGGTGGCCGCCACGATCGTGGTCGCGTGGGGGACCTGGTCGCCGATCGGGGTGGCCAGGACCTCGCCGCGAACCGGCAACAGCTCCGGCGCGAACGAGCCGACGAAGTCGGTGAACGACGAACTGCCTGAGTTCTGGAACAGCCTATCCATCAAGCCGGCGGGCAGATCCTTGTGCGATGCCACGCGACTCCCTCCCGATACGTCAGTGCTCTTAGGGCGACCCTACTCATGTTGGGTTGCTGCTTGCACTTCCCACGATCAGCCCAGGGCGAACCGTCCCCCAGATCGTTTCTTTACGCCGCCGAGGGGGCGCGTTGCCCGGTCGGGGCCCGCTCGCGGGGGCGCGCGATACTGGGGCCATGGCCGTCCGGGACTGGGTGCTGCATCTCGACCTGGACTCCTTCATGGCCTCCGTGGAGATCCTGCGCCATCCCGAACTGCGCGGGCGACCCGTCGTCGTGGGCGGCAACGGCGATCCGAGCGTGCCGCGTACGGTCGTCGCGACCGCCTCGTACCGCGCCCGCGAGTTCGGCGTCCACTCCGGGATGCCGATGCGGACCGCGGCGCGGCTGTGCCCCGATGCCGTCTTCCTGCCGAGCGACCGGCCCGCCTACGAGGCCGCCGCCGCACGGGTGATGGAGATACTGCGCGGGTTCCCCGTGACGGTCGAGGTGTGGGGGCTGGACGAGGCGTTCGTCGGGGCCCGCACGGACGACCCGGTCGCGCTCGCCCGCGCGTTGCAGCGGGCCGTTCTCGACGGGACGGGGCTGACCTGCTCGGTCGGCGTCGGCGACAACAAGCACCAGGCCAAGCTCGCCGCCCAGTTCCGCAAACCGGCGGGCGTGTCGGTCCTGACCGGCGCGGACTGGGTGCGGGTGATGGGCGGGCGGCCGGTGACGGCCCTGTGGGGGATCGGCGCGAAGACCGCGAAGAAGCTCGCCGTACTGGGCTACCGGACGGTCTCCGAACTGGCCGCCGCCGACCCGGGCCTGCTGGCCGCGCGGTTCGGGCCGACCAACGGGCCGTGGCTGCGCTACCTCGCGCTGGGAAGGGGCGAGGAGAGCGTGTCGGAGGTGCCGTGGGTGCCGCGCGGCCACAGCCACGAGACCACGTTCACCGAGGACGTGACGGACGCGGAGACCGTCCGCGAGCAGGTGGTCGTCTTCGCCAGGCGGCTGGCGGCCGAGGCGGCCGCCGAGGGGCGGACGGTCGTCCGGGTGACGGTGAAGGTGCGCTTCGCCCCGTTCGTCACGCAGACCAGGCAGACCAGTCTCGGCTCTCCCACGAGTGATCCCGAGGCCGTCGTGGCCGCCGCCGAGAAGGCATTGGCCCGTTTCACGATGGATCGCCCGGTGCGCCTGCTGGGAACCGGTGTCGAGTTCGCCCCGCTCTGACCGGCTGCGGAAGGCACGCGAAATGAGGGAGCCCCCGGCGGCGCGGCGCGGTCGAGCCGACAGCGGGGGCGGCGTCCGGGCAGGTGACGCGGCACGGGGAGGAACGCCTGTGTCACTCCCCCGATGCCCGCGTCAGCCCCTTACTGGCCGCCCTTCTGCACGTAGGACCGGACGAACTCCTCCGCGTTCTCCTCCAGGACCTCGTCGATCTCGTCGAGGATCGCGTCGACGTCGTCGGTGAGCTTCTCCTGGCGTTCCTGAACATCGGTGTCGGTCGAGGCCTGCGTCTCCTCGACCTCGTTCTCGCGCCGCCCGGTCTGCTTCTGGCCGCCGGTGTCCTTGGTTGCCATGTCGTACCTCCGCTCGGGGGACTGCCTCTACTGGTTATCTTCCCCGAACGGTACGACATTGCGCGCGCAGCACCCCGCGATCTTCCCGACTTGACTGGATAGTCTACCTATCCAATAATGACCGTCATGCAGATCTCACCCCCGACCATGACTCTGGCCGGAATCATCCTGATCACCGTCCCCGGCATCGCGTTCGGCGGGCTCACGCTGCTGAAGTTCCTGATGCGGGGCGAGCCCGGCTACCTCGACAACCCCGTCCGAAGGGGGCTCTGGCGGGCCGGGCACGCGCACGCGGGCGTGCTGGTGCTGTTCAGCCTGGTGGCGCTGCTGTTCGTCGAGGCGTCGGCGATGGCGGAGTGGCTGAAGTGGACCGTGCGCGTCCTGATCGCTGCCGCGCCGATCCTGATGCCGCTCGGATTCTTCCTGTCGGTCCTGCGGCCGGGCGACACACGCCCCAACCGGCTGATCTGGCTGACGAAGGCGGGCGGCGCGAGCCTGGCGCTGGGCACGCTGACGCTTGGCGTCGGGCTGCTGCTCTGACCGCCCGCGCGGGCTACTCGCCGGTCAGCGCGGCCACCAGGTCGGCGGCGGTGCGGCAGCGGTCGAACAGCTCGCCGACATGCGCCTTGGTACCGCGCAGCGGCTCCAGGGTGGGCACCCGCTGCAGTGATTCCCTGCCGGGGATGTCGAAGATGACGGAGTCCCAGCTCGCCGCCGCCACCGACTCGCTGTACTGGCTCAGGCAGCGGCCCCTGAAGTAGGCGCGGGTGTCGGTCGGCGGGTTCTCGACGGCCCGCTGCACTTCCTCCTCGGACACCAGCAACTGCATGCGGCCGCGCGCCACCAGCCTGTTGTACAGGCCCCGGTCGGGACGGATGTCGGAGTACTGCAGGTCGACCAGTTGCAGGCGCGGGTGGGACCACGGCAGGCTGTCGCGGGTGCGGTAGCCCTCAAGGAGTTCGAGCTTGGCCACCCAGTCGAGCTCGCGCGAAAGCTGCATGGGGTCGTCGGCCAGGCGGGTGAGGACGGACTCCCAGCGGTCGAGGACGTCCTTGTTCATCTCCTCCTGGGCGGTGCCGCGCTCCTCGACGTACTTGCGGGCCTGCTCCAGGTACTCCATCTGAAGCTGGACGGCGGTGAGCCTGCGGCCGTCGCGCATGGCGATCTCGTAGCGGCAGGTGGGGTCGTGGGAGACCGCGCGCAGCGCCTGCACCGGGTTGTCGACGGCGAGGTCGCGGGTGAGGAAACCGTCCTCGATCATGGCGAGGACCAGCGCGGTGGTGCCGAGCTTGAGGTAGGTCGAGATCTCCGACATGTTGGCGTCGCCGATGATCACGTGCAGCCGCCGGTACTTCTCGGGATCGGCGTGCGGCTCGTCGCGCGTGTTGATGATGGGCCGCTTGAGCGTGGTCTCCAGGCCCACCTCGACCTCGAAGAAGTCGGCGCGCTGGGAGATCTGGAAGCCCTCACCCCTGGAGTCCTGGCCGATGCCGACCTTGCCCGCGCCGACGACGACCTGGCGGGAGACGAAGAAGGGCGTCAGGTGGCGGACGATGTCGGCGAAGGGCGTGGCGCGGCGCATGAGGTAGTTCTCATGGCAGCCGTAGGAGGCGCCCTTGGCGTCGGTGTTGTTCTTGTAGAGCTGGATGGGCGCGTTGGCGGGTACGGCCGAGGCCCGGGTGGCCGCGTCGTACATCACCCGCTCACCGGCCTTGTCCCAGATCACGGCCGCGCGCGGGTTGGTGCACTCGGGCGTGGAGTACTCGGGGTGGGCGTGGTCGACGTAGAGGCGGGCGCCGTTGGTGAGGATGACGTTGGCCAGGCCGAGGTCCTCGTCGGTGAGCTGGCTCGGGTCGGCGACCTCTCTGGCAAGGTCGAAGCCCCGGGCGTCGCGCAGCGGGTTCTCCTCCTCGAAGTCCCACCTGGCGCGGCGCGCGCGGGCCGCGCTGGCGGCCAGATAGGCGTTCACGACCTGGGAGGAGGTCACCATCGCGTTGGCGCCCGGCTGGCCGGGTACGGAGATGCCGTACTCGGTCTCGATGCCCATCACCCGACGCACCGTCATGCGCACCTCTCGTCGTCCCGGCCTGATCGCCGTCGCCGTTTATATGCCCGAGCCTATGCCCTTCACAGTGCCCCGAGGCCACAGAGTTATGGCACCGAAGCCTTTTCGACCGGAACGCCGGAATCTGTTGAGGTTTGCTGGTTCTTACGGGGTTTGAGAAGCCGTTGGATGGGACGCTCCGCGAAGGCGTACACGACGTAGGACAACGCGACCGCCGCAAGCGTCGTGACCAGCGCGACCGCCCACGGCGGCAGCGAGCCGGACAGCGCGGGGATGAGCGCGATCGCCACGGTCGAGTGGAACAGGTACAGCGGGTAGGTGGTGCCGCCGAGGGCGGTGAGCGTCTTGGAGGGCCGCATGCGGATCAGGCCGAGCGCGACCAGCGCCATGGCGGCGAAGATCAGGGTGATCGTGATGACCACGCCGAGGTCGGAAACGGGCATGGCCTTGAATCCGGCCAGCTTGATGCGGCCGTGGACGCGTTCGAGGGCGGCGTTGAGCGCGAGGGCGTACCCTCCGGCGAACAACAGCCACGGCAGGACGGCCGAGCCGCGCCGGTGGATGAGGTAGAGGGCCATGCCCGCGACGAAGTAGGGGGCGTACCTCGGCATGACGAACTCGTTGAGGACGGGGTTGTCGAGCAAAAACTCGGCAACCGCCGCCAGGACCAGCCAGATGCCGCACAGGACGAGGACCCGGTTGTAGGTGATCCCGATGATCACGAGCACGGCCATGATCACGTAGAAGCGAAGCTCGGCCCACAGCGACCAGTAGACGCCGTTGGCGTCAAGGACCTTGAACAGGCGCTGGAACATGGTGGCGTTCACGGCGTACTCGGCGGCGCTCATGGACTTGTCCGGGCCCTTGAGCCCCATGACGCCGCTGACCACGATGACGGCGGCCAGGCTCAGCCAGTAGGCGGGGTAGAGGCGGATGACGCGCGACCAGGCGAACGCGCCGACGGAGCGGCCCCAGGCGCTCATGAGGATCACGAAACCGCTGATCATGAAGAACAGCTCGACGCCGAGGATGCCCAGCCCAGCCAGGGGCGCGACGGCGGGGAACAGGCCGGACGGGCGCGCACCCCAGACGGAGGCGAAGGCGACCAGGTAGTGGAAGGCGACCACGGTCAGCGCGGCGACGAACCGGAGCAGGTCGAGTTCGGCCAGGCGATCCGGCGCACTGCGTCGATGCATAGTGGCGGATGATGTCACATCAGTTCGCGTGTGTCCCTGTTATCACTGGTGTTTCAGGACAATTCCGGATACATCGCGACCAACTCGGACCGCGCTCACACGTACAGGCGGAGCAGATCCTCCTCCGTCTCGCGGCGGACGATCACCCGTGCGGCCCCGTCGCGGACCGCCACCACCGGCGGCCTCGGCACATGGTTGTAATTGCTCGCCATGGAGCGCTGGTAGGCCCCGGACGCGGGCACCGCCAGCAGGTCGCCCGGCGCCACGTCCTCCGGCAGTGCCACGTCGCGGACCAGCACGTCGCCGCTCTCGCAGTGCTTGCCCACCACGTGCACCCGCCGCCGCGCCGCCCCCTCGCCGCCGCTCGCCCGCGCCGCCGTGTACGGCGCCCCGTACATGGCGGGCCGGGGGTTGTCGCTCATCCCCCCGTCCACGCTGACGTAGCCGCCCTTCACCGTCCCCACCCGGTACAGCGCCACCGTCGAGGGCCCGGCGATCGAGCGCCCGGGCTCCACCGACAGCCGCAGCCCGGCCGTGTGCTTGCGCAGCACCGTCACCAGTTCGTCCGGCGTGGGCGGCGGCTGCCCGTCCGGCGTGTACCGGATGCCGAGCCCGCCGCCGAGGTCGAGCCGTTCGACGTCCGACGCGCGGGCGAAGGCGCACATCCGCTCGGCCGCCTGCGCGAACCCGTCGAGCCGCAGGATCTGCGAGCCGATGTGCGAGTGCAGGCCGTGCAGTTCGAGGGAGTCCTCCTCGCGCACCCGGCGCACGGCCCGCGCGGCGTGCCCGGCCGCCAGAGAGAAGCCGAACTTGGAGTCCTCTCCCCCGGTCGCGATCGACCGGTGCGTCAGGGCGTCCACCCCGGGCGTCACCCGGATCATGACCCGTTGCCGCACTCCGTGCTCGCGCGCGAGCGCCGCCAGCCGGTCGAGCTCGGTGAAGGAGTCCAGCACGACGCAGCCGACGCCCCAGGTCACGGCCCGGCGCAGTTCGTCGCGCGATTTGTTGTTGCCGTGGAAGACGACCCGCTCCGGCGGCATCCCGCCCGCCTGCGCGACCGCGAGTTCCCCGCCGGTGCACACGTCGAGGCTGAGGCCGAGCCCGTCCAGCCAGCGCACCACCTCGGGGCACAGGAACGCCTTGCCGCCGTAGTGGACGTCCCCGTCCGGCAGGGCCTCTTGCCAGGTCCGGGCACGGGCGCGGAAGTCGGCCTCGTCCAGGACGTACACGGGGGTGCCGTACTCGGCGGCCAGGTCGGCCGCCGCGACCCCGCCGAGCGACAGGGCGCCACCGGTCCACGAGGCGGTGGCGGGCCACACAGACGCGTTGCTCATGGGCACGCAGCCTAGGCAGCGTCCGCTCCCGGCGGCGGCGAGCATCGACGGATTCGATGCCGAGAAGCAGAAGCGTTCAACTGTCTATGGCGGCGGCGGCCCCGCCCAGCACCCTGTGCGCCATGCGAAAACACCTGGTCATCGCGCTGGTCGCGGTGTCCGCGCTGGGCGCGGCATGCGGTAGGTCCACCTCATCGGGTACGGCGGCGGGCGCGGATCTGCCGAAGGAACTGCGGGTGGTGACCTCGGAGGGTTATCCGCCCATGGAGATGTACAAGCCGGGCACCCGGGAGCTCACCGGCGTCGACGTGGACCTCGCCATGGCGATCGGCAAGCGTCTCGGCATGCGGACGACGATCACCAACGCCGCTTTCGACGGCCTCATTCCCGGCCTTCAGGGCGGCCGGTGGGACCTCGCGATGTCCTCGCTGAGCGACACCGCGCAGCGGAGGCAGGCGGTGGACTTCGTCGACTACTTCAACGCGGGCGGCTCGATCATGGTCGAGAAGGGCAACCCCGAGGGCATCGCGACCCTGGCCGACCTGTGCGGCCGCAAGGTCGTGCTGGCCAAGGGCAGTTCCAACCTCGACATCGGCGAACGCCAGAACGACAAGTGCCCGCCGGGCAAGAAGATGGACATCATGCAGAGCGAGGACGCCCCGACGGGCCTGCTCAGCATCGACTCCGGCCGCACGGTCGCCACGATCGTGGACTCCCCCGTCGCCGCCATGTACGCCAAGGAGACGGGCAAGTACGAGGTGCTGCCCGAGCAGTACGACGCGGGCCCGTGGGGCATCGCCGTCGCCAAGCGCAACACCGCCCTGCGCGACTCCGTCGCCAAGGCGCTGCAGGAGCTGATCGACAGCGGCGAGTACCGGGCCATCCTCGACAAGTACGGCACCGGCGCCAACGCCGTATCCAAGGTCACCGTCAACACGGGAGCGCCGTGACGTCCCTCAAGGGTGAGCCCGCCGCCGAGCTGCCGATCGACTTGCCGATCGACGCGGTCAAGCCGGTGCGGCCGGGCCGGGTGATCGCCGGCGTGGTCGCCGCGCTGGTGCTGCTCTGGCTGGTGTACACGGTCATCGTCAACGAGAACCTGCACTGGGACGTCGTCGCCGCCCACCTGTTCGACTCCCGGATCCTGGGCGGGCTGCTGGTGACGATCGCGCTCACCGTGCTGTCCATGACGATCGGGGTCGCGCTCGGCGTGGTCGCCGCGGTCATGCAGTTGTCCGACAGCTCGGTGCTGCGCGGCGCGGCGGGACTGTACACGTGGTTCTTCCGCGGCACCCCGCTGCTGGTGCAGCTGATCTTCTGGTTCAACATCGGCCTGGTCTTCCCCGTCATCGGGGTCGGCGTGCCCTTCGGCGGGCCGATGCTGTTCGAGTGGCAGGCCAACACGGTGATCACGCCGTTCGTCGCGGCGGCGCTCGGCCTGACGATCAACGAGGGCGCGTACATGGCGGAGATCGTCAGGGCGGGCATCCGCTCGGTGGACCCCGGCCAGCGCGAGGCCGCCGAGGCGCTCGGCATGCCGCACCGCAGGATCCTGCGCCGGGTGGTGCTCCCGCAGGCGATGCGGGTCATCATCCCGCCCACCGGCAACCAGTTCGTCTCGATGCTGAAGACCACCTCCATGGTGTCGGTGATCGCGGGCGCCGAGTTGCTGACCGTGGCCCAGCGCATCTACCTGGAGAGCTTCGAGGTGATCGCGCTGCTCGTGGTGGCGTCGCTGTGGTACCTGCTGCTGACGAGCGTCGCCAGCGTCGGCCAGCATTTCCTGGAGAAACGGTTCAGCAGGGGGTACGCCTCATGAGCATGGTCTCGATGCGCGCGGTCAGGAAGCGGTTCGGCCCGGTCGAGGTGCTGAAGGGGGTGAGCCTGGACGTCCCGGAGGGCGGGGTCGTCTGCGTGGTCGGTCCGTCCGGCTCCGGCAAGTCCACGCTGCTGCGCTGCGTGAACCGGCTGGAGACGATCGACTCGGGACGGATCTGGGTGGACGGCGAGCTGATGGGCTACCGCGAGCGGGACGGGCGGCTGCACCGGCTCGGCGCCGCCGAACTGTGCCGCCAGCGGCAGAAGATCGGCATGGTGTTCCAGCGCTTCCACCTGTTCCCGCACATGACGGCGCTGGAGAACGTCATCGAGGGGCCGTGCACCGTGCAGGGCCTCGGACGGGCGCAGGCGGTGCTGCGGGCCGGGGAACTGCTGGAGCGGGTCGGGCTGGCCGACCGGGCCGGGCACTATCCGGCGCAGTTGTCCGGCGGGCAGCAGCAGCGGGTGGCCATCGCGCGCAGCCTCGCCATGAACCCGAAGGTGATGCTGTTCGACGAGCCGACCAGCGCGCTGGACCCCGAACTGGTGCACGAGGTGCTGACGGTCATGCGGGACCTCGCGGCCAGCGGGATGACGATGATCGTGGTCACCCACGAGATGGGATTCGCCCGCGAGGCGGGCGACCATCTGGTCTTCGTGGACGACGGGGTGATCGTGGAGTCGGGTGATCCGCGCGAGGTGCTGTCCGACCCGCGCCACGAACGCACCCGGGCGTTCCTCGGGCAGGTGCTGTGATGCTGGACCTGCTGCTGACCGGCGGGCTGCTCGTGGACGGGACGGGCGCCCCGGCCCGCCGGGCCGACGTGGGTGTCAAGAACGGGCGCGTCGCGCTGGACGTCGCGGGCGCCGCCGCGCGGGCGACCGAGGACGCCGGTGGGCTGGTGGTGGCGCCCGGGTTCGTCGACGTGCACACCCATTCGGACGCCGCGACCCTGTTCGGGACGGAGTTCGCCGAGGTGGCGGCCGCACCGGTGCGGATGGGGGTGACGACGGAGCTGTGCGGGAACTGCGGGTCGAGCCTGTTTCCCGCGCTGCCGGAGCGGATCGCGGAGTTGGCCCGCTCCAGCCGGATCTCCTTCGGCACCGCCCGTGGCACGTCCGATGATGTAACGATATTTAAGGACTTTGCGGGGTTCGCGGAGGCGCATCGGCGGGTTCCCCGGGCCAACCATCTGGCCTCGCTCGTCGGCCACGGGACGCTGCGCGCCGGGGTCGTCGGGTATGCCGACCGGGCGGCTTCGCCGTACGAGCTGGGGGTCATGTGCGGGCTGCTCGACGACGCCCTGGCGGCGGGCGCGGCCGGACTGTCGACCGGGCTCATCTACACCCCCGGCACGTACGGCGGCACCGACGAGGTCGTGGCGCTGGCCCGGGTCGCGGCCCGCCACGGCAAACCGTACGTGACGCACCTGCGGGACGAGATGTCGCGTGTCGAGCAGGCGCTGGAGGAGGCCGTCGAGATCGCCCGCGCCAGCGGCGCGGCCCTGCACGTCTCCCACCACAAGACCGCCGGCCGCCACTCCTGGGGCCGGACCGAGCGCACCCTGGCCCGCATCGCCGCCCTGCGCGCCGACGGCATGGACGTGACCTGCGACGTGTACCCGTACACGGCGGGCAGCACCTCCCTGTCGGCCATGCTGCCCCCGTGGGCCAACGACGGCGGCACTCCCGCGCTGCTGGAGCGGCTGCGCTCGCGCGCCGAACGCGCCCGGATGCGGCAGGCGATCGCCGACGGCGTCCCCGGCTGGGAGAACACCGTCGGCAACGGCGGCTGGGACCGCATCTCCGTCGCCGCCGCCCCCCGCCACCCCGAACTTGAGGGCCGCACGATCGCCGACCTCGGCGGCGACCCGCTCGACGCCGCCGCCGACCTGCTGCTGGCCGAGGGCGGGCAGGTGACGATCATCAGCCACTCGATGCGCGAGGACGACGTCCGGCGGGTGCTGACGGCGCCGTTCGCCATGATCGGCTCGGACGGCGTGCCGAAGCCGGGCCGGCCCCACCCCCGGATCGCCGGGACCTTCCCCCGCGTGCTCGGCCACTACGCGCGCGACGAGGGGCTGCTGACGTTGGAGGAGGCGGTGCGCAGGATGACGGGCATGGCGGCCGACCGGTTCGGGCTGTCCGGGCGCGGCGTGGTGCGGGAGGGCGCGCACGCGGACCTGGTGGTGTTCGACCCGGAGCGCATAGCGGACGCGGCCACGTACGCCGAGCCGCTGCTGCCGCCGCACGGGCTGCGCGCGGTGGTGGTGGCGGGCGAGATCGTGGTCCGCGACGGCACCCCGACGGGCGCCGCCCCGGGCGGGATCATCGCACTGTGACCATGACGAATGAGACGGCGCCCGAAAGGCTGGAACCGACCGTGCTGGAGAAGATCGTCGCCGACTGTCCCGGAACGCTGGCCGTCGCGCTCCGCCCCACCGTCCGCACAACGGCTCGCGCGGCCGCTCCAGGGCCCCACCCTGCGTTGTCGGAGGGCCTGGCATCGCCCGGCGGTACGGTTCCCGAGCTGAACGCCGACGTCGAACTGCCGCTGGCCAGCGTCGGCAAGGTGCTGCTGCTGGCCGAGGTGGCGATGAGCGTCGAGGGCGGCATCCTGGACCCGTCGGAGCCGGTCCGGGTGGAGGACGACGACTACTGCGGCGGCTCCGGGCTGCTGCTCGGGCTGTCGGCCCGCACGTGGACGGTCGCCGACCTGGCCCTGATGACGGCGGCCGTCAGCGACAACACGGCCACCAACGCGCTGCTGCGCACGGTCGGCCTCGACCGGGTCAACGCGGCCGCCGCCGCGCTGGGCCTGTCCAGGACGCGACTGCTCGACCGGATCAGGGAACCGCGCGGCCCCCGGCATCCGCCGACGTTCGCCGTCGGGACGGCGGGCGAACTGGCCACGCTGATGGCGCTGGTCGCCGGCGAAGCCGGATGGCAGGTGCAGATGCGGGAGTGGATGCTCGCCAACACCGATCACACCCTGGTGCCGGCGCTGGTGCGGCACGACCCCGAGGGCGCATGGCTGGCGAGCAAGACCGGCACGGACGCGGGGATCCGCGCCGAGGCGGGGCTGATGGGCACCCGGGCGTACGCGGTGCTGGCCCATGGCCCGGCCGGCGAGGAGGACGCGCTGACGGCGGCCGTCCGCCGCGTGGGCCTGCTCCTCGCCTCCGCGCCTCTCGGGGGCGCCTAGGCTGAGCTGGTGTTGAGTAGTAACCGGCTCCGGGTGCTCCTGGAGGTGTTCCGCACGGGGAGCATCGCGGGAGCGGCGCGCGAGCTGAAGCTGTCACCGTCCGCCGTGTCCCACCAGTTGGCCAGGCTGGAGGACGAGGCGGGCGTCGGGCTGGTCGAGCGCAACGCCCAGAGCCTGCGGCTCACCGAGGCGGGGCGACGGCTGGCGGTGCGGGCGCAGGAGGTCGCCGACATCCTCGCGGCGGCGGAGAAGGACCTGCTGGCGCGGGCCCGGGTGGACGCGGGCGAGCTGCGGATCGGGTTCTTCGCCTCCGCGGGCTACCGGCTGCTGCCACTGGCGCTGTCGCGCTTCGCGGCCCGCTTCCCGGATGTGGCGCTGGACCTGGTGGAGGGCCAGCCGTTCCAGCTGCTGCCCGATCTGGAGCGGGGCGCGCTCGACGTGCTGGTGGTCTTCGAGCACGCACTGGATCCGTGGACCTGCCCGGACGGGGTCGAGGTCCTGCACCTGTTCGACGAGCCGCAACTGCTGGTGGTGCCCTCCGGGCACCCCGCGGGCCAGCGCCCGAGGGTACGGCTCGCGGACCTGGCCGACGAACCGTGGATCACGACGTTCGGCGCCGAGCACCCGGTGTCGATTCTGGAGCGGGCGGCGGCGCTGGAGGGCTTCACGCCGAAGGTGCGCTGCCGCAGCGACCACTACGAGGTCACGCTCGGGCTGGTCCGCGCGGGGCTGGGGGTGGCGCTGGTGCCGAGCCTCGGGCTGCACGGCGTGTCGGGCGTCGGGGTGTGCCGGTTGGCCAATCCTCGGCTGTTCCGGCGGATCGGGGTGGCCCGCCGTCCCACGAACCCGAACCCGGCCGCCCGCTCGTTCCTCGCCTACCTGCGGACGGCGGCGGCCCAGCTCGTGAACTCCCTGGATCCGGCGCTACGCCACCAGGGCGGCTGAGACGCTCACACCGGGCCGGGCATCGGCGTGGTGACGGTCAAGGGCGAGCCGGTGGAGACCTTGACCGGGGCCGGGCGTGGAACGTCCTTCACCCCCGGGTTCACCGCCGCCAGGGCACGGTAGGCCGTCGCGGCGGTGACGGGCGACGGTGAGGAGCGTGACCCTGGAAGCCGCCGGGCCGGTCGGCGGGTGGCGGGCAGGTCGGCTGGGCCGTGAGGACGAGGAAAGGGAAAGGACCGCGCGGGAGGCTCCCGCGCGGTCCTTCGCCAGGCTCTACAGGTACTGGCCGGTGTTGGCGACCGTGTCGATGGACCGGCCCGCCTCGGTGCCCTGCTTGCCGGAGACCAGCGTGCGGATGTAGACGATCCGCTCGCCCTTCTTCCCGGAGATGCGGGCCCAGTCGTCGGGGTTGGTGGTGTTGGGCAGGTCCTCGTTCTCGGAGAACTCATCGACGCACGCGCTCAGCAGGTGCTGCACGCGCAGGCCCTTCTGGCCGGAGTCGAGGAACTGCTTGATGGCCATCTTCTTGCCCCGGTCGACGATGTTCTGGATCATCGCGCCGGAGTTGAAGTCCTTGAAGTACAGCACTTCCTTGTCGCCGTTGGCGTAGGTCACCTCAAGGAAGCGGTTCTCCTCGCTCTCGGTGTACATGCGCTCGACGACGCTCTGGATCATGCCCGCGATCGTGGCCTCACGGGATCCGCCGTGCTCGGTGAGGTCCTCGGGGTGCAGCGGGAGGTCGGGGATGAGGTACTTGGAGAAGATGTCCTTGGCCGCCTCGGCGTCCGGACGCTCGATCTTGATCTTGACGTCCAGGCGGCCGGGCCGCAGGATCGCCGGGTCGATCATGTCCTCGCGGTTGGAGGCGCCGATGACGATGACGTTCTCCAGCCCCTCGACGCCGTCGATCTCCGACAGCAGCTGGGGCACGATGGTGTTCTCGACGTCGGAGCTCACGCCCGAGCCCCGGGTCCGGAAGATCGAGTCCATCTCGTCGAAGAACACGATCACCGGGGTGCCTTCCGAGGCCTTCTCGCGGGCGCGCTGGAAGACCAGGCGGATGTGCCGCTCGGTCTCGCCGACGTACTTGTTGAGAAGCTCGGGGCCCTTGATGTTGAGGAAGAAGCTCTTGCCCTCCTGGCCGGTCTTCTCCGCGACCTGCTTGGCCAGCGAGTTGGCGACGGCTTTGGCGATGAGCGTCTTGCCGCAGCCGGGCGGGCCGTAGAGCAGCACGCCCTTCGGGGGACGGAGCTTGTGCTCGCGGAACAGGTCGGCGTGCAGGTAGGGCAGCTCGATGGCGTCCCGGATCTGCTCGATCTGCCGCATCAGGCCGCCGATCTCCTCGTAGGAGATGTCGGGGACCTCTTCGAGCACCAGCTCTTCGACTTCGGACTTGGGGATGCGCTCGTAGACGTAGCCGGAGCGCGGTTCGAGCAGCAGGGAGTCGCCGGCTCTGATCGGCTGGCCGAGCAGGGAGTCGGCGAGGCGCACCACCCGCTCCTCGTCGGCGTGCGAGATGACCAGGGCGCGCTTGCCGTTGTCGAGGAGTTCCTTGAGCATCACGATCTCGCCGACCTCTTCGTAGCCGAGCGCCTCGACCACGTTGAGCGCCTCGTTGAGCATGACCTCCTGGCCGCGCCGCAACGTTTCGACGTCGACGGCGGGGCTGACGTTGACCCGCAGCTTGCGGCCGCCGGTGAACACCTCGATCGTGCCGTCTTCTCTGGCCTCGAGGAAGGTGCCGAAACCGGACGGCGGCTGCGCCAGCCGGTCGACCTCCTCCTTCAGGGCGACGATCTGGTCCCTGGCCTCCTTGAGTGTTGCCACCAGGCGTTCGTTCTGGCCGGTCACGGCCGACAGATTCGCCTGGACCTCGTGGAGACGTTCTTCGAGGACCCTGGCCTGACGGGGTGACTCCGCCAGCTTCCGCCTCAGCGCGGTGATCTCCTCCTGGAGGAAGGAGACCTGTGTTGTGAGGTCGGCGACCTCCCGTTCGCGCTGCGCGGCTCGAGCCTCAGCATCATCGCGAGCTGCCACGCCCCGTCACCTCCTTCCCAGTCGAGGGCGACTACTAAGGACCTTACCTATCTCGGGCCCCTCCGTAACCTGGCCGGGCAGTGTTCGTCGAGTGACAATCGGTGTTCGATGAATAGTCCCCAATGGTGCGCTTAATACTGCCAGCAAAGGAACCTGGCGAGATGTTCCCGTGTCACGTACCAACGCACCCTCGTGGCCGAATCGTCATAGTTCCTCAGTCGTCCCCTTCGGTCGTCTGCGGCGCGGCGGCGGGGTCACGCCGTCGGCCATGCGCCTGGCGGTGACGAGGAAGCCCGTGTGCCCGATCATGCGGTGATCGGGGCGGACGGCGAGCCCTTCGACATGCCAGTCGCGAAGGAGGGTCTCCCACGCGTGGGGCTCGGTGAAACTCCCGTGATCGCGAATCGTCTCGACCGTCTTCGACAACTGGGTCGTCGTCGCGACATAGCAGCAGATCACGCCGCCGGGCGTGAGCGCCTTCGCCGCGGCGTCCACACACTCCCACGGGGCCAGCATGTCGAGGATGACGCGGTCGACGTCGGCCACGTCGATGGACTCGTTGAGGTCGCCGACGACCAGGCGCCAGGTGCCGGTGTCGCCGCCGAAGAAGCGCTCGACGTTCTTGCGGGCGACGTCGGCGAAGTCCTCGCGCCGCTCGTAGGAGGTGACGTGGCCCTCGGGGCCGACCGCGCGCAGCAGGAAGCAGGTGAGCGCGCCGGAGCCGACGCCCGCCTCGACGACCCGTGCGCCGGGGAAGACGTCGGCCATGCCGACGATCATCGAGGCGTCCTTCGGGTAGACGACGGCCGCGCCGCGCGGCATGGCCAGCGTGTAGTCCTGCAGCAGGTGGCGGAAGGCGAGGTACTGGGTGCCGCCGGAGGAACGCACGACCGAGCCCTCGGGCTGCCCGATGAGGTCGCTGTGCGGGATGGCGCCCTTGTGCGTGTGGAAGACGCCGTCGTCCTTGAGCGTGAACGTGTGGCGCTTGTTCTTGGGGTCGGTGAGCTGCACCTGATCCCCGGTCTGAAAAGGCCCATGCCTGCGGAAACCCATGGCCGCAAGGCTATCGGGATTCCCAGGTGGGACGGACGAGGCCGGAAGACGGTATGTATGAGGGGTGTTTCCCCGTGATGTGCTCTCCACCGGCGCCCTGCTCCTGCGGCCCTCCGCGGAGTCCGACGCCGGGTTCCTCGCCGCCGCTGGCGACGATCCCGAGATCGCCCGATTCTTCTTCCGCTGGCCCTCCCCCTTCACACTCCAGGCCGCCCGCGAGCATCTGCGCGGCGCGGCCGAACGCTGGGCGCTCGGCGGGGCCGACTACGCCATCACCCGCGACGGCGCGCACCTCGGCGCGATCACGCTGTCGCCCGTCGACGACTGGGGCACGTGCGCGATCGGCTACTGGGTGGCCCCCTCCGCCCAGGGCCAGGGGGTGGCCGCGCAGGCCGTCAGGGCGCTCACCGACTGGGCGCTCGACCACGGCGCGCTGCGCGTCGAACTGGAGGCCGAGGTCGAGAACCTCGCGAGCCTGCGCACCGCGTACAAGGCGGGGTTCCAGCAGGAGGGCATCCGGCGCGAGGCCCGGGTGCGGCGCGACGGCGTGCGCGTCGATCTGGTGCTCTTCTCGCGGGTGCCGGGAGACCCGGGGGTTCCCGCCGAGCGCTACCTTCCGCCGTTCCCCGGCGGGCGGCTCGACGACGGCGTGGTCCGGCTGGTCCCGCTCGGCGCCGAGCACACAGAGGACCTCCACGCCCTGTTCACCGAGCCGAGCGTGGCGGGTTTCGCCCCGGTGACGGCTCCCCCGCTCCACGAGATGGAGCGCAGGTGCCGCTACACGGGCTACTACTGGCTGTCCGGGCAGCGGGTGGAGGTGGCGGTCACCGACGCGACCTCAGGGGCCTTCGCCGGGCATCTGCAACTGCGCCAGGTCGCACCGGTGACCGCGCAGGCGACACTCGGCTACTCGCTGGTGCCCGGATTCAGGGGGCGCGGGTTCATCAGCCGGGCGCTCGCGCTGGTGGTGGACTGGGCGTTCTCGGCGACGCGGCTACGGCGCATCACGGCGGGCACCGACGTGGCCAACGCCGCCTCCCAGCGAGTGCTGGAACGGGCGGGGTTCACGCGGGTGCGCACCCATCGGGGACTGCTGCCGGTGCCGGGGTCGGAGGAGTGGAAGGACGACGTCGAGTGGGTGCTGCTGCATCCGAAACTGCGTGAGCGCTGAGCGGCGGGCTCACCCCCGGTGCGACTCGTAGCGCATCGTGCGCGACACGCCCACGCGCACGGTCGTGCCGGGGGTGATGGTGACCGGCTCGTTGGGCGGGATGTCGTAGAAGTTGGGGTCGCCGGGCGGCTGGATCTGGGTGCCGTTGACCGAGCCGAGGTCGACCAGGTTGACGTCCCAGCCCTCGAGCGCCACCCGCAGGTGGCGGCGCGAGACCGAGCCGTCCGGGCTGGTCACCTTGGCCGGGCGGGCGGTGCCGCCCGCGACCTCCGGCGCCCGTTCCGGGTCGCGGCCGAGCAGGTAGTCGGCCTCCAGTTGCAGCGTCATCCCGTCGTCGAGGACGAGCACGCCGAGCGGGGGCCTCGGCCCCTTGTACGGCACCAGCGTGCGCTGCACGAGCGCGATGCCGCACACGGCGCAGTAGGGCACGCGCGGGTCGTTGAAGTGGTCGTTCTTGCAGTCGACGCCGTAGACGAGGGGCCGCTGGTCGCCCTCGCCGACCTCGAAGGGCGCTTCCGGCGCGCTGCCGTTGGCCTGCGGGTCGTGGGGGATCACGCCCATCGGGCCGGACGGCGGGCCGGGCACGGGGTCGAACGGCGGCGGCCCCCACATGTCGGACCCCTGCGGCGCGGCCTGCTGCGGCGGCTCGAACACGGGCGACTCGTAGAGCGCGGGCGGCGGGTCGAAGACCGGCGGCGGAGCGTCGAAGGTGGGCGCGGGCGCGTCGAAGGCGGACCCCACGGGGTCGAAGGCGGGCGCGGGCGTCTCGTACAGTTGCTCGGCGGGCGGCTCGGTCGCGGTCATCGGGTAGGGGGCGGGCTGCACCGGCGCGGGCTGCGGCTCAGGAGGCGGCTGCACGAGGTCGGGCTCGATGTGGACGGCGGTGTGCGGCAGTTCGTCGGTGTGCGAGCGTGCGGGGACCACAGGGGGCCCTGCGGAGAACTCTGCGGCGGACTCCGCTGCGGGCGGCTCGGGCGTGCGGGCGGCAGCGGGCGCGGGGAATACGGCGGGCGCGTCGGTGAGGTCGGCCGCGAGGCCC
>NZ_BAAAHQ010000007.1:133737-157737 GCF_039525605.1 Nonomuraea longicatena
CCGCCGACGATGCCGCCGTCGAGGCGGACGGCGGGGTGGGGCCGCCCGGCGCCGGGCAGCGTGAGCTCGACGCGCCGCACGTGTCCGGTGATGAGGCGGTCGGCCCAGGTCAGGGACTCGCTGCCGGACAACCGGGTCTCGCCGTCGCCGCTCACGACGGTGGCGGTGGCGGCGCCGCTGACGAGTACGGCGACGCCGCCGTCCACGGGGCCGGCCACGGCGCAGGTGGCGGGGTCGCCGGTCATCGAACGGGCGAGGGTCTGGGCCGCGCGGCGAGCCAGGGCCCGGCCGTCCCCGCCGGAGTCCGCGGTCTCGCGCAGCGCCTCGATCAGGTCGGTGGCGGTATCCTCGGCGGCGTCGCACACCAGTAGCAACCCGCCCACGAAGGCGACCAGCCCGTTGCCCGGTAGCGGACGCACCACCCCGAAGCCCTGGTCCGTCACTGGAACCTCTCCTCCCCGGAAGCCGGCGGATGTACGGCACCTGCACGGCCGTGCCGGCCACCAGCCTTACGCATACCCAGTCGGCCGCGGGCCCATGGTCACCTTTCGGTGAACCCCGTGATCCACGGCAAACCCTTCACTGGTGCAAGTCTGATCAAAGGGCAGCCTATCGGCCTGTCCTGCCGGTGGAAACCAGTCAGACCTTCGAGAAGACCCGGTTGACGTCGGCGGTCGCGAGCACGCCGTAGATCTCGCCACCGCGCTCGACCAGGAGATATTCGGCGGCCGGCGCCTCGCGCATGGCGTCGATCAGCGGCTCCCCCGACAGGTCGGCGGCCAGCACCATCGAGGGCTCCAGGGTCTTGGCGAGGGAGCCGACGTCGACCCACGGGCGGCGGTGTTCGGGGGTCGCCTCGACGGCCGCCTCGTTGACGATGGCGATCGGGCGGCCCTCGTGGTCGACCACGACGATGGCCCCCGCGTGCTGCTCCTGGGCCCTGCGCAGCGCCTCCGACAGCGGCGTCTCCGCCGTGACCGGGACGGAGCGCCGGGCCAGGGCGCGGGCGACGACCTGCGGGATGCGGGCGCGGATGCGGGCGACGTTGAGCGACTGGCTGGCGCCCATCCAGATGAAGGTGGCGAGCACGACCGACCAGAGCAGGCGCAGGTTGTCGACCTCCTGGCCGCTCATCATCGACAGCGCGAACGGCAGGACGATGAGGAAGACGGCAAGGCCCCTGCCGGTCCAGGCGGCGGCGATGGTGGCGCGGCCGGGGCTGGAGGTGAGCTTCCAGATGCCGGCGCGCAGCATGCGGCCGCCGTCGAGCGGCAGGCCGGGCAGCAGGTTGAACACGCCGACGATGAGGTTGGAGACCCAGAGCTGCCACACCAGCAGTTCGACGATGCCGCCGGTGTTCAGCAGGAGCACGTCGGCGCCCAGGCCGACGGCGGCCAGGCCCAGCGACAGGGCGGGGCCCGCAGCGGCGACCATGAACTCCTTGCCCGGGGTGGGCGGCTCCTTCTCGATCTCGGAGACGCCGCCGAGCAGGTAGAGGGTGATGCGGCGCACCGGCAGGCCGTACCACTTGGCGAGGACGCTGTGAGCGAGTTCGTGGAGCAGCACCGACAGGTAGAGCAGGACGGCGAAGGCGAAGGCGACCGCGTAGCTCTCGGCCTCGCTCATGCCGGGCAGGCGGAAGACTTCCTTGAAGCTGATGGTGATGAAGCCCGCGATGATGAACCAGGTCCACGACACGTACACGGGGATGCCGAACGGTCTCCCCATCCGAAGACCGGAGAACTCCTGTCGCGGCCGCTGGTCGCTCACTGGACTCCTTCGAGAATGTGCTGCTTGCACTCCTGACTCTACGCGTCCGATCGGGCGGACCCGGCGTCGCGCGGCCCTTTCTGTCGGGGTCTTGACCTACAGTGCGGTGCATGACGTTGACCGGACCGGCGATCGTCGGAGCCCTCTCCCCCTCCCGGGCGGGCGACTTCATGACCTGCCCGCTGCTCTACCGCTTCCGCGTGCTCGACCAGTTGCCCGAGAAACCGTCGCAGGCGGCGGTGCGCGGCACGGTGGTGCACGCGGTGCTTGAGCGCCTCTACGACCTGCCCGCGCCCCGGCGCTCGGTCGAGGCGGCGCTGGAGCTGCTGGAGCCGCAGTGGGAGCGGCTGCTGGCCGACGAGCCCGCCTACGCGGAGATGTTCGCCGACGACGAGGAGCGGCGGCGCTGGCTGGAGCAGGCGCGCGAGATGCTGGCCCGCTACTTCACGCTGGAGGACCCGACGCGGCTGGAGCCCGCCGAGCGCGAGCTGTACGTCGAGGCGGTGCTCGACAGCGGCCTGCTGCTGCGCGGCTACGTCGACCGGCTCGACGTGGCGCCCTCCGGCGACTTCCGGGTCGTCGACTACAAGACCGGCAGCGCGCCCGGGCCCGACTTCGAGGCCAAGGCGCTGTTCCAGATGAAGTTCTACGCGCTGGTGCTGTGGCGGCTGCGCGGCCGGGTGCCGAGGCAGTTGCAGCTGGTCTACCTGGGCGGCGGCGGCGAGGTGCTGCGTTACACGCCCGACGAGGCCGACCTGCGGGCCACCGAGCGCAAGGTGCAGGCGCTGTGGGCGGCGATCGAGCGGGCGCTGGAGACCGGCGAGTGGCGCCACCGGCCCTCGCGGCTGTGCGACTGGTGCGACCACCGGGCGCTGTGCCCGGAGTTCGGCGGCACTCCCCCGCCGGTGCCCGACCGGCAGCCGGGAGACAAGGTCCGCAGCACGCGGAGATCGGCGACCGACGAGCTCTGATTCCTCCCAAGGGAGGAGGATTCCGGCTGTGAGCTGCGCCTACAGTGAGTCCGTGCGCGCCGACCGAACCCTGCTCCACGACACCGGGCTGGCTGTGCTGCTGGCCGCGGGTTCGCTGGTCTTCTACCTGCTGTTCGACCAGGCGGCGTGGGAGGCCCAGGGGCAGCTCGCCCAGGTACATGCCCCTGACCTGCTGGGTTCGCTGCTGGTGGCGCTGTCGGCGGCGCCCGTCGCGGTGCGGCGGCGCTGGCCGCTGGCGGCGCTGAGCGTGTGCGTGGCGATCGACACGCTGATCGACGCCCTGGGCTACAGCGTCGGCCGGATCGGGATCGCCTCGCTGGTCCTGCTCTACTCCGTCGCGGCCCGCCGTGGCCTGGCGATGTCCATGGCGGGGCTGCTGGTGACGCTGCTGGCGTATCTGGCAGGATCGCTCGCCGGTTCGGCGACGTTGTCGGTGCCGGGGCACGTGCTCGTGGTGTTCGTGTTCACGGCGGCGTGGGGGCTCGGCCGTACGATCCGGTTGCGCCGCGCCTATCTCGACGAGTTGCGCGATCGCGCCGACCGGCTGGAGCGGGCCAAGGAGGCCGACACCAGGGCGGCCCGCGCCGAGGAGCGCTCGCGGATCGCCCGCGAACTGCACGACGTGATCGCCCACCACGTCAGTGTGATGACCGTGCAGGCCGCGGCCGCCCGCAAGGTGCTCAGGAGCGACGCCGACCTGGCCGGTGAGGCGTTGACGGCGGTCGAGGACACCGGGCGCAAGGCGATGGCGGAGATGCGCGCCATGGTGAGCGTACTGCGGGCGGGCTCGCCCGCTGAGCTGGGGCCGCAACCGGGCATGTCGGCGCTGCCCGCGCTGGTCGAGCAGATGCGCGAGGCGGGGCTGCCCACCCGCCTCGATGTCGGCGGCGAGCCGCCGCAGCTTCCCGCGGGCATCGATCTGGCCGCCTACCGGCTGGTCCAGGAGGCGCTGACCAACAGCCTCCGCCACGCGGGACCGGGCGCGAGCGCGGTGGTGGGCGTGCGGTATCCGCCGGAAGGGCTGCCGGGAGCGCTTCCAGGAGCGCTGCCGGGAGGACTGCCAGGAGGACTGCCAGGAGGACTGCCAGGAGGACTGGAGGTCTCGGTACGCGACGACGGCCGTGGACCCATGGGGCCGGTGAAGCAGACCGGGCATGGGCTGGCGGGGATTCGCGAGCGTGTGGCGCTCTATGGTGGAATCCTGAACATCGGTCCGCTGCCGGGTGGCGGTTTCGAAGTACGCGCGACGTTCCCGCTGAAGGACGGAAGATGACGATCAGAGTGCTGCTGGTGGACGACCAGCCGCTGCTCCGTACGGGTTTCCGGCTGATCTTGGAGGCCGAACCGGACATCACCGTCGTGGGGCAGGCGGGCGACGGCAAGGACGCGCAGGAGCAGACCAGGGCGTTGCTTCCCGACGTGGTGCTCATGGACATCCGGATGCCGGGTGTCGACGGCATCGAGGCCACGCGGCGCATCGTGCGCGAGGCCGCCTCCGGCGCGCACGTGCCGAAGGTGCTGGTGCTGACGACGTTCGACCTCGACGAGTACATCGTGGAGGCGTTGCGCGCCGGGGCGTCGGGGTTCCTGTTGAAGGACGTGCCGCCGGACGAACTGGTGCAGGCGATCCGGGTGGTGGCGCAGGGCGACGCGATCGTGGCGCCGAGCGTGACGCGGCGGCTGCTCGACCGGTTCGCCGCCCGCCTGCCTTCTGCGGCGGAGCAGAGCACACCGGCGCGGCTCGACCGGCTGACCGAGCGGGAACTGGAGGTGCTGCGGCTGATCGCCAAGGGCATGTCCAACGCCGAGATCGCGGCCAAGCTGGTGGTGAGCGAGACGACGGTCAAGACGCATGTGGGCAACGTGCTGACCAAACTGGGGCTGCGCGACCGGGTGCAGGCGGTGGTATTGGCCTACGAGACGGGCCTGATCACGCCGGGGGCACTGCCCTAGATCCCGGCTCGGTCCGGCGGAAACCGCCGGCGTCCGCGCGGGAGCGCGATGCGACCTGATGCCCGCAGGGGTCCTCGCCCGGGAGGCCGGGTGCCCGCAGCCCGCACCGAGCCGAGTGCCCGCAGGCCGTCGCCGGGCTAGGGGCTCGGGTCCCGGCGGAGGGCGGGGGCGGCGGCGAGGGCCACGGCCATGGCGAGTGCGGCGGCGACGAGGGCGAGGTTGTCCCAGGCGTGCTCGCCGCGCACGGCCTGGGTGAAGTAGGAGACGGTGATCACACCGGCGGTCCAGGCGAAGGCGAAGAGCATCGCGGGAACGGCGGCGCGCTTGGGCAGCACGGCGCCGACGCCGAGAAGGACCGCGACGGCGACGTCTGGGACGAGGAAGGGGTTGCCCGGCCGGTGGGCGCCGTCGACGGCGAGGTAGACGGTCATGATCGCGCACATGAGGAGGGCGACGCAGCGGGCGATGACGATGACGGGCACGGGGGCTCCCTGGGGTCGGACGGTCACGCCGAGTCTCTCCGTCCCGCGTGCCCCTCGGTAGGGTGCCAGCCCCCGTCCATGGTGCGGCTGCCCGCACCTGTCCTCCCCCGAAACCCTCCGTCCCCGGTACCCTCCGTCCTCCTGAAACCTCCAGCCCTCTGAAACGCTCCGTCCTCCGCCGGAACCCTCCGTCCTCCGCCGAAACCCCTCGATCCGTCACGGCCGGCCACCCCCACCCCCTCCCACCGCCGTCCCCTAAGGGCCTCTCCGAGCGCCCCTCTTCCGACCCGGGCCCCACCGCGACGCCGCCCGGTGGGCCCTGAGAGGGGCTTACCAGGTTGACGCCGGGAAGGGGCTCAGTGGGCCCGACCCTCAGCACAGCTCGGGGATGCGCTGCCGGCGCGGCCCGGGAAGGGCTTATCGGGCGGTGTGACGGTGGGATGGGGTGCGATGAGTGGCGCTCGGGGAGGCCGTGAGCAGGGGACGGCGGGCGGCGGTGGGGCGGCCGGCCGTAACTGGAAGATCACCCCGATCGCCGGCGCGAGCGCGTCGGGGGCGGCCGACCGCAACGGCGAGAGGTCGTGAAATCTCACGCGTTGAGATACGTGAGACCTCACGCGTTGAGGTAGCGGAGGACGGCGAGGACTCGCCGATGGTCGTCCGGGTTCGCCGGGAGGGCGAGTTTGGCGAAGATGCTCGTGCAGTGCTTCTCCACCGTGCGTTCCGCGATCACCAGGCGCTCGGCGATGGCCTGGTTCGTGCGGCCCTCCGCCATCAGCCCCAGCACCTCCCGTTCCCGCCCGCTCAGCGCCCGCAGCGGGTCGTCGCCGCTCGTCCGGCGCGTCACGAGCTGGTCCACCACGATCGGGTCGAAGGCCGATCCGCCCCCGCCCACCTGCCGCACCGCCGCCGCGAACTCCGCCAGGTCCGACACCCGGTCCTTCAGCAGGTAGCCCAGCCCGCGCGCGCCCGCTTCGAGCAGTTCGACGGTGTAGCTGACCCGCACGTACTGCGACAGCACCAGCACCCCGGTGCCCGGATGGGCGCGGCGGATCTCGCGGGCCGCCCGCAGCCCCTCGTCGGTGCGGGTGGGCGGCAGCCGGATGTCCACGACGGCCACCTGCGGCCGCCGCCGCGCGACCTCGAAGAGGAGCGAGGGCGCGTCCGCGACGGTGGCCGCCACCTCGAACCCGGCCTCGGCCAGCAGCCTGGCCACGCCCTCACGCAGCAGCGTGTTGTCCTCGGCGATCACGACCCGCACGGCAGCTCCGCCCTGATCCGCGTGCCCCCGCCGGGCGGGCTGTGCACGCTCAGGCGCCCGCCTCCGTCGCCGACGCGCTCCGCCAGGCCGGACAGCCCGGAGCCGCCCGCGAGGTCCGCGCCGCCGCGTCCGTCGTCCTCGACCTCCACCGCGACCGTGGCGCCGTCGCGGCGCACCACGACGCGGCCCCTGGTGGCTCCGGCGTGCTTGGCGAGGTTGGCGAGGGCCTCGGCGACGACGTAGTACGCGGTGGTCTCGACGTCGGCGGGCAGCCCGTCGGCGCCCTCCAGGCCGAGTTCGAGCGGGACGGGGGCGACGGCGGCCAGTTCGCGCACGGCGCCGCGCAGGCCGCGTTCGGTGAGAACCGGCGGATGGAGACCCTGCGTCAGCGCCCGCACCTCGGCGAGCACGGCCAGTGTGGTGGACTTCGCCTCGCCGATCAGCGGGGCGACGCGTTCGGGGCGGCTGCTCAGCGACGCCTCCGCCAGCCCGAGCGTGAGCGGGATCGACAGCAGGCGCTGCTGGACTCCGTCGTGCAGATCGCGCTCCAGGCGCCGCCGCTCGGCCTCCGCCGCCCGCAGCACCTGGGCGCGGGAGTCGGCGAGTTGCCGCAGGCGGGCGCGGAGTTCGGCGGTCAGGCGCGCGTTGGCCAACGCCAACGCGGCGGCGGCGCAGGCGGCCTCGATCAGCTCGGGGTCGGCCAGCAGGACCCGGTCGTGGGCGAGGACGGCGAGCGGTCCGTCGCGGTCGACGCGGGTCAGCACCTGGCCGGGCGCGTCGGGCGGGTGGAAGGGGCGGCCGTCGGCGTCGACGTATCCGCCGGATGTCCAGTAGCCGACGCGTAACGCCGGGTCGTGCAGGACCGCCGCCAGCGCGGGCTGGAGCGCGGCGGGGCGATCGCGGTCGCCGAGCCGTACGACGAGGTCGGCGACGGCGCCCCGGTCGATGCGGCGGCGCAGCAGCCCCCACAGGTAGGCGACGGGGACGGCGGCAAGCGCCAGGTGGACGGCGACCGTCAGCGGCGGGGTGCCCAGGCCCGCGATCGTCATGGGCTTCCAGACGACGAAGAGCGCGCTCGCGGCCACGGCGGCGGCGAGGACCGGCAGCAGCGCGCGGCGCTCGGCGGCACTGCCACGACGCAGCCGCCCGGCCTGCAGGACGAGCACCGCGAGGCCCACGAGGACGAGCGCCGCCCCGCCTGCCCCGACGGCGGCGGTGCCGTCGGCCAGGGCGAACACCGCCACGCACAGGTAGCCGAGCGCCGCCGTGACCCGGGCGGGGAGGGTGCGCAGCCGTCCGCTCGGGAAGGCCAGCACCAGATGGCCGAGGACGGCGGGCCAGGCCCCCGCGGTGAGCGCCCGCACCGGGCCGGGCACCGGCAGGCGAAGCTGGTAGAGCACCCACAGCAGCCCGAACAACAGCAGCAGCGGCCCGACGCGCTCGCGCCGGGACGGTCGCCAGGCGAGCGCCCCGGCGCAGAGGAAGGCGGCCGCGACGAGGGCGGCAGACAGCTGTGCGGCGATCAGGGCCGGACCTCCGTCCCGGTGTCCGGGGTGCCGCGATCGAGCATACGGCCTGTCAGGCCGTCGCGCCCTCCGCCGCCGGCGGCACCGGGGCCGAGGCGGCCGCGTTCTCCGGGAAGTGGCAGGCGACCTGGTGCCCGCTCGCCGCCTGCTGGAGCGGCGGCTCGATCGTCTTGCAGATCTCCTGCGCCTTCCAGCAGCGGGTGTGGAAGCGGCAGGCGGGCGGCGGGTTGAGCGGGCTCGGCACGTCGCCGGTCAGCCTGATGCGCTCGCGCTCGCGGTGCTTCCTGGGGTCGGGCACGGGTACGGCCGACAGCAGCGCGTTGGTGTAGGGGTGCATGGGCGCGCTGTACAGGCTCTGGCGGTCGGCGATCTCGACGATCTTGCCGAGGTACATGACCGCGACCCGGTCGCTGATGTGGCGGACGACCGACAGGTCGTGCGCGATCACCACGTAGGTGAGGTCGAGCTCGTTCTGCAGGTCCTCCAGCAGGTTGACGACCTGGGCCTGGATGGAGACGTCCAGCGCGGAGACGGGCTCGTCGGCGATGATGAGCTTCGGCTTGAGCGCGAGCGTGCGGGCGATGCCGATGCGCTGGCGCTGGCCGCCGGAGAACTCGTGCGGGTAGCGGTTGTAGTGCTCGGGGCTGAGGCCGACCAGCTCCAGGATCTCCTGGACCGCCTTCTTGGTGCCGTGCTCGGTCTCGATGCCCTGGATGCGGAACGGCGCACCGACGATGGTGCCGACGGTGTGGCGCGGGTTCAGCGACGAGTACGGGTCCTGGAAGATCATCTGCATGTCGCGGCGGAGCGGGCGCAGCCTGCTCTGCTTGGTGTGCGTGATGTCCATGCCCTCGAACAGGATCCGCCCGCCCGTCGGCTCCAGCAGCCGGGTGACCAGGCGGCCCGTGGTGGACTTGCCGCAGCCGGACTCGCCGACCAGGCCGAGCGTCTCGCCCTTGAACACGTCGAAGGAGATGCCGTCGACGGCCTTGACCGCGCCGACCTGCCGCTTGAACAGGCCCTTGGTCACCGGGAAGTGCTTCTGCATGTCCTGCACGGACAGCAGCGGCTCGTTGGTCTGGCTCACTGCGTCTCCAGCATCGGCTTGATCTCGTTGTCCCACAGGTTGCGCCGCTCGCCTCTGCCCATGTGGCAGCGCACCAGGTGGCCGCCCTCGGTCTCGGCCAGCGCCGGGGTCTCGGTGCTGGACCGGCCCTCCGTACGGCCCGCGTACGGGCAGCGGGGGTGGAAGGCGCAGCCGGAGGGCACGTTGATGAGCGAGGGCGGCGAGCCCTTGATCGGCATGAGCCGTTCGGTGGGCGCGCGGTCCAGCCTCGGCATCGAGCCCAGCAGGCCCCAGGTGTAGGGGTGCTCAGGGCGGTAGAAGATGTCGTCGGCGGTGCCGTACTCTATGCAGCGGCCGCCGTACATCACCAGGATGTCGTCGGAGAGTTCGGCGACGACGCCCAGGTCGTGGGTGATGATGATCAGCGCGGAGTCGAACTCGCGCTGCAGGTCGCGCATCAGGTCGAGGATCTGGGCCTGCACGGTCACGTCGAGCGCCGTCGTGGGCTCGTCCGCGATGAGGAGTTCGGGGTCGCACGACAGCGCCATGGCGATCATCGCGCGCTGGCGCATGCCGCCGGAGAAGTGGTGCGGGTAGTCGTCGACGCGCCGTCCCGGCTCGGGGATCCCGACGCGGCCGAGCATGTCGATCGCGTGCTTGCGGGCGACGGACTTCGACACCTTGTGGTGGATCCGGTACGCCTCGATGATCTGGTCGCCGACCGTGTAGTACGGGTGCATGGCCGACAGCGGATCCTGGAAGATCATCGCCATCTTCTTGCCGCGCAGCCCGCGCACGTGGTCGGCGCCGGCCGAGACGAGTTCCTCGCCGTCGAGCCGGATCTCGCCGGAGATCCGCGCCCGCCCGCCCTTGTGCAGGCCGAGGATGCCGAGGCTGGTCACGGACTTGCCGGAGCCGGACTCGCCGACGATGCCGAGCGTCTTGCCCTTCTCCAGGCTGAACGACAGCCCGTCGACCGACTTGACCAGGCCGTCGTCGGTCGGGAAGTGGATCTTCAGATCCTTCAGCTCAAGGAAGCTCACGACAGCCTCACTCTCGGGTCGACGACCGCGTACAGCAGGTCGACGATCAGGTTCGCGACGACGACGAACACGGCGGCCAGCAGGGTCACGCCCATGACCTTGGGCAGGTCCTGGTCGGTGATGCCCTGGATGGCGTACTTGCCGAGGCCGTTGAGGGAGAAGGCGCTCTCGGTGAGCACCGCGCCGCCGATGAGCAGGCCGAAGTCGAGGCCGAAGATGGTGATGATCGGGGTGAGCGCGCCGCGCAGGCCGTGCTTGAAGACCACGTTGCGCTCGCGCAGGCCCTTGGCCCGCGCGGTGCGGATGTAGTCCTCGCCCATGGTCTCCAGCATGCCCGCCCGGGTGAGGCGCGCGTAGCTCGCGGCGAACTGGAAGGCCAGCGTGACCCAGGGCAGCAGCAGTGAGTACGCCCACAGGGGCAGGGAGTCCTGGATGGTCGTGTACGTGCCGCCCTTCGCCGCGAAGTCGAACGGGTTGCCGTACGAGAACAACTGCATCGAGATCAGCGCGGTGAAGAAGATCGGCAGCGAGACTCCGGCCAGCGCGACGATCATCGCGGTCCGGTCGAAGACGCTGCCTCTTCGCAGCGCCGACAGCACGCCGATGCCGACGCCGATGCCCACCCAGAGCACGGCCGCGCCCAGGGCGAGCGAGAGTGTGACCGGCAGCCGGTTCATCAGGTCGGGGAAGACCGGCTGCTGGGTGGTGAAAGAGTAACCGAGGCAGGGGGCCGGGCAGTGCTCGACACCCGCGCCGTAGTCGTACTCGGCGCCGGCCACGATGCCCTTGACGTACCTGCCGTACTGCACGACGAGCGGGTCGTTGAAGCCGAGCCGCTCCGCCGCGAGTTTGGCGGTCTCCTCGGTGGCGGTCCGGCCGATGTAGCGGCTGGCCATGCCCTCCGGGGTCGCGCCGGCGAGCTGCGGCACGACGAAGAAGATCGCGAAGGTGACCATGCTCACGATCGTCAGCATGAACACCGCGCCGATCAGACGCCTGATGATGTATGTGACCACAGTGCCCGGCCCGGCGGGGGCNNNCCGCCTGTGGCCTTCACCTGCCTTACTAGTCGGTTACCTGTACGGACGGAGAGCGGTTACTGCACGCCCAACGCGACGTAGTCGTACATCTGCTGACCGTCGGAGACCAGGACGTTGGTGAGGCCCTGGCCGCGCACGAGCAGGGCCTTGGCCCAGATGCCCGGCAGGATGACCGACTCCTGCATGACCTTCTCGTCGATCTGCGCGTAAAGTGCCTCGCGCTTGGTCACGTCCTGCTCCAGGCGGGCCTGGTCCAGGAGCTTGTCGACCTCGGGGATACGGACGGAGGTGTTGGAGGAGCCACCGCCGTCGCGGATCACGCGGCTGTCGGTGATCTGCTGCAGGAAGCCGTAGCCGTCAGGCCAGTCGGAGCCCCAGCCGTTGACGACCAGGCCCAGGTTCTCCTTCACGACGAAGGAGGGCTTGCCGGCGAAGCTGGAGAAGTAGTCCTTCTGCGCGTACGGCTTGATCTCGACCGTGATGCCGACGCGGGCCAGCGACTCCTTGAGCGCCTCGGCGACGGCCTTCTCCTTCGGCCGCTCGGCGCGGTAGGAGACGCTCGTGGCGAAGCCGTTGGGCTGGCCGCACTTGGTCAGGGCCTCCTTGGCCTTGGCCACGTCACCCTTGCCCTCCGGCGACGGGTACAGGTCGATCTTCTTGAAGCCGGGGATCGTCGGCGGCACCAGGTTGGTCGCGATCTCGCCGCCGGTCGGGCCGCCGTAGGCGGCGACGTAGGCGGTCTTGTCCATCGCGTACTGGACGGCGACGCGGCAGTCCAGCTTGTCGAACGGCTTCACCGTCGGGTTGATGGAGGTATACCACAGGCGCTGCTGGGTGACGTTGTCGGCGCGCTCCTTGAGCGCGGGGTCGGTGAGGACCTTGCTCAGGGCGGCGGTGCCGACGCCGGAGCCCTCCAGCGCGACGTGCAGGTCGCCGGACAGGATCCGGTTGTCCATGTCGTCGGCGTTGACGTTCGTCGAGACCTCGTAGCGGTCCGGCAGCGCCGGGCGGTTCGGGTCGATCGCCTCCGACCAGTGCGGGTTGCGGACCAGGGTGAAGCCCTTGCCGATCTCGTTCTTCTCGAACATGTACGGGCCCGAGGAGACCACGTGCTCCTTGTACTTGGCGCCCGTGTCCTTGGCCTCCGGAACCGGGATGGTCGGCGACATCTGGACGATGTTGTCGAAGCCGCTGTAGGGCTCCTTGAGGTGGAAGACGACGGTCTTGTCGTCCGTCGCCTCGACAGCCGAGCTGTAGTCGGCGCCCTTCGACTTGTACGGGCCCTGGTAGTCCTTGGGCCAGTCGAGCATCTCGTTGAGGTACGTGGGACCGTTCGGGAACGTCACCTTGTCGTAGGCGCGCGCCACCGCGTAGGCCACGTCCTTGGCGAGGATGGGGCTGCCGTCCTCGTACTTCAGACCGTCACGCAGCGTGTAGGTCCAGGTCTTGAGGTCATCGCTCGGCTTGCCCAGTTCGGCGGCCAGGTCCGGCACCGGCTTGGCGCCCTCGACGCCCGGCTTGCCGGGGAAGAACGTCAGCGAGCGGCCGTAGAGCCGGATGAAGTTCCACGAGTAGTTGTAGTAGGTGTCGGCCGGGTCGAGGGAGTCCCAGTCGCCGGAGTTGGCGAGCTTGAGGGTGCCGCCCTTCTTCGTCGAGGGGTTGAACACCCCCGTCAGCGCGGCGTTGAAGGCGTTCTTGGCGCCTGCCGCGGGCTGACCGCTGCTTCCGGACTCGCCGGACGGCGTGCTACTGGTGCCGCCGCACGCGGCCAGGCCCATGGCGAGTGCCGCGCTGACCGCGGTCATCGCCCAGACGGGCTTTCTTCTCATGTGTAACTACACCCCTTGTTGTGAGGAGCCGGGACTTTTGCGGAGATCGGGTAGATCATCGGTTGCCGCGCGGATCGAGGGCGTCACGCAGGCCGTCCCCGAACAGGTTGAAGGCCAGCACGGTGAGGAAGATGGCCAGACCCGGGAAGATCGCGTAGTGCGGGACCGTGTAGATCCGCGCCGCGTCGGACAGCATGCCGCCCCAGGTCGGAGTCGGCGGCCGCACACCCACGCCGAGGAAGGACAGCGCGGCCTCGAACAGGATGTTCGAGGGGATCAGCAGCGTCGAGTAGATCAGGATCGGCGCGACGAGGTTGGGCAGGATCTCGCGGAAGATGATGTACGGCCTGCGCGCGCCGAGGCTCCTGGCCGCGTCGACGAACTCGCGTTCTCGCAGCGACAGCGTCTGGCCTCGGACGATGCGCCCGATGTACGGCCAGCTGAAGAAGCCGATGATGAAGATCAGCAGCGTGACCCGCAGTCCGTCGCCGGACAGGCCGAAGGCGTCGTTGGGCACCACGCCCGCCAGCGCGATGGCGAAGACCAGCAGCGGGAAGGCGAGGAAGACGTCCATGGCGCGGCTGATGACGGTGTCGACCCAGCCGCCGAAGAAGCCGGCGGTGATGCCGAGGACGGTGCCGATCGTGACCGACAGCAGCGTGGACAGGAAGGCGACGAGCAGGGAGATGCGCGCGCCGTACACCACCCGGCTGAAGATGTCGCGGCCCCACAGGGGGTCGACGCCGAACAGGTACTCCCAGCTCATGCCGCCCCAGGCGTCCTTGGGGACCTGGGTCTCCTGGTCGATCATGTCGCGGTGGAACTCGAGCGGCGGATGGCCGAACCACTTCACGACGAGCGGGGCGAAGACCGCGACCACGATCAGGAAGACGATCACTCCCAGACCGGCCATGGCGACCTTGTCGCGCTTCAGGCGCATCCACGCGATCTGCCCGAGCGAGCGACCCTGGATCGCCTTGCGATCCATGCCCGCCGCCTCCGCCGCGGGAGCGCTCTCCCGCGCGGACTCGGGAACATCAAGCGGTGCGGTCATGCGCGCCCTCCTCCGCCCGCACCCCGCCATGCCGAAAGTTTGCGCATGTTCCTTCGGCCCCCTGGGTCGCAGACGACATCGTCCGTTCGGGCGGGGTCTCCGGTCGGAGTCCGCCCATGCTTCGAAGACCGTACGTCACGGCCTCAGGGTGCAGAATGTATGCGCTGAGCTGCGCTGACTAGTCCTTCGAGCCGCAGTGTGGCTCAACTGTGATGGTCGCGAAACTCATTCGTATCGATCTTGAGCGGTTTGTCAACGAGTAGTTCCGGTTGCGTCTCGGTCCTGTGACACGACACAGGTCAGCCGATGCCGCGCCGCTTCAGAATCGCCTCGATGTCGGAGAAGTCATCGTCATCCGTCCGGCCTTTCGGGGCGGCGGCAGGAGGATTGCCCGCCTGCGGCACCGCGGGCCGCTGCGGGGCCGGGGGCGCCTGCCCGGAGCCCGGCCGCTGCGCGCTCTTGGGCTGTTCGGGCTGCTTGGAGCGCTCGGGACGGCCGGAAGCCTTGCCCACACCGCGCTTGCGCATCACGCCGGAGGCGACGAACAACACCGCCGACAGGCCGGCGAGGGCGACTCCCGCCCAGACGAACGGGTTGATGATCCCGGCGGCGAGGTTCGTGACGAAGCGCACCGTCGACTCGACGACGCCCCACAGCAGGAGGTGGGCGCCGGTCAGGTAGGCGGCGATGGGCAGCAGCGACCAGGCGAGCCCGCGTACGCCCGAGGTCACGCCCTTGCGCCGCCAGGCCAGGAAGCTCAGCACCAGGCCGACGCCGGTCGCCCCGGCGCACAGCGGCAACCACATGATCGTCTCCAAGATGCCGTTCCTCACTCTCGGTTGCTTCCATACAAGCACGCGCCCCGCCGCGTCCCCTCCTCCCTGAGAACGGCTCACCCCCTAAGGGTGGTTCCCCTGCCTTGACCGGGCACCCCGGCCTTCGCTGCCTCCTCGCCGCCGCCTGGTCACCACACGCCTACATCACCGACACCACCGCCATCGTCACCGGACCCGACCGGCCCCGCCTCGCATGCTGCCGGACGCCTGGCCTCCCCGGCGTGCCGGTGGTCTGTCAGCCGGCGTTCAGGAGTCGCAGGTGGCGGGCGCTCAGGTCGCGCAGCATGGGGACGGTCACGCCGCTCAGCGAGTCCGCGACCAGGCGTCCGGGGGCTTCCTCGATGGGAATCAGGCTCGGGACGGCCAGCACCGCGCACCCGGCCGCCGTACCGGCCGCGACGCCGTTGGGAGAGTCCTCCAGAACCACGCATCGGGTCGCGTCCACGCCCAGGATGCTCACGGCGGTCAGGTACGGCTCGGGGTCGGGTTTGGTGCGGGTGACGTCGTCGGCGGTGACGATCGCGTCGAAGCGGTCGCGGCCGACGAAGGTGAGAACCCCCTTGGCGATCTCCTTCAGCGACGAGGTGACGAGTGCGGTGGGCACCCGTTCGGCGCGCAGGGCGTCGAGCAACTCCAGCGCGCCGGGCATCGCCTCGACGCCGCCCGACAGACGCGACACCATGCCGTCGAGCATCCACGAGCGCAGCACCCGGGGGCTCACGTCGGAGCCGGAGACGGCCAGCATGTACTCGACCGTGCGCTCCATCGAGCCGCCCACGAGCCGCGTCTGGTGCTCCGGCGTCCATTCGCCGCCGAGCCGCGCCATGACCTCGGTCTCTAGCTCCAGCCAGACTTTCTCGGTGTCGACCAGCAGGCCGTCCATGTCGAAGAAGACCGCGTCCACTCGTCCTCCGTCCTTTCGGTTACCTCGGACCCTCCATTCAACGACCTGCCTCCAAATCATGCGAAACCACCCCCGGTTCACGGTGGCGGAGAGGCAGGTGGGGCTATTGGGGTCAGGTGTCGTCACGGCGGGTGAACCGAGGCCGATGCGCGTGAGGCCCGTGGTCAAGGGCGGACGGCCGGTGGCCGGAGCCTGTGAGGCCCGCGGCCAAAGGCTGACGGCCGGTGGCCGGTGGCCGGTGATCGTAAGGCCGGTGGCCAGGCGCTGACGGCCGGAAGCCGGTGTTCGTGAGGCCGGTTCAAAGAACAGGCCCGTTCGCAGGGGCCCGGTCTCCGCCTCAGGTCGGGTACGAGCGAGCCCCCGCCCGATGTCGTACGTCGGCGAGGGCTCGTCGGGTGGCGGGTGTCAGACGTTGAAGTACTTCGCCTCCGGGTGGTGGGCGACCAGGGCGCTGGTGGCCTGCTCGGGGTGCAGCTGGAACTCCTCCGACAGGGTGACGCCGATGCGCTCGGGGTCGAGGAGCTGGAACAACTGCACCTGGTCCTCCAGGTTGGGGCAGGCGGGGTAGCCGAAGGAGTAGCGGCAGCCCTGGATGTTGACCTTGAGCATGTCGTCGAGCGACTCCTGGCCGCCGATGCGCCACTCCGAGCGCACCCGCGCGTGCCAGTACTCGGCGAGGGCCTCGGTGAGCTGCACCGACAGGCCGTGCAGTTCCAGGTAGTCGCGGTAGGCGTCCTTGGCGAACAGTTCGGCCGTCGCCTCGGAGATGCGGCCGCCCATGGTGGCCACCTGGAAGCCGACGACGTCGACCTCGCCGGAGTCCTTGGAGCGGAAGAAGTCGGACAGGCACAGGTGCCGGTCGCGACGCTGGCGCGGGAAGGTGAAGCGGGTGCGCTCGTTGCCCGCGTCGTCGAGGATGATGAGCGAGTCGCCGTCGCTGACGCACGGGAAGTAGCCGTAGACGACCGCCGCCTCCAGCAGCCCCTCGGTCTGCATGCGGTCGAGCCACATGCGCAGCCTCGGCCGGCCCTCGGTCTCGACGAGTTCGTCGTAGCCGGGCCCGTCGCCGCCCCTGGTGGGCTTGAGCCCCCACTGACCGAGGAAGAGCGCGCGCTCGTCGAGGTAGGCCGCGTACTCGGCCAGCGAGATGCCCTTGACGATGCGGTCGCCGTGGAAGGGCGCCGTCGGCAGCGGGTTGTCGGCGGCCACGTCGGAGCGGGCGGGCAGTTCCTCCACCGGCGTACGCACCAGGGTCGCGCCGCTCTTGACCCGGCGCTCGCGCAGCGGCGGCAGCGTGGCGCCCTCGACGCCGCGCTTGACCGCCATGAAGGAGTCCATGAGCCGCAGCCCCTCGAAGGCGTCGCGGGCGTAGCGCACCTCGCCCTGGAACAACTCGGCGAGGTCCTGCTCGACGTAGGCGCGGGTGAGGGCGGCGCCGCCGAGGAGCACGGGGTAGCGCTCGGAGATGCCCCTGGTGTTCATCTCCTCGAGGTTCTCCTTCATGATGACCGTGGACTTCACCAGCAGGCCGGACATGCCGATGACGTCGGCCTTCTGCGCGTCCGCGGCCTCCAGGATGGCGCTGACGGGCTGCTTGATGCCGAGGTTGACGACCTCGTAGCCGTTGTTGGACAGGATGATGTCCACGAGGTTCTTGCCGATGTCGTGGACGTCGCCCTTGACGGTGGCCAGCACGATGCGGCCCTTGGTCTCGCCGTCGAGCCGTTCCATGTGGGGTTCGAGGTGGGCGACGGCGGTCTTCATGACCTCGGCCGACTGGAGCACGAACGGGAGCTGCATCTGGCCGGAGCCGAACAGCTCGCCGACGGTCTTCATGCCGTCGAGCAGCACCTCGTTGATGATCTCCAGGGCGGGCCGCTGGGCCAGGCCCTCGTCGAGGTCGGTCTCCAGGCCCTTCTTCTCGCCGTCGATGATGCGGTGCTTGAGCCGCTCCCACAGCGGCATGGCGGCGAGTTCGGCCGCCTTGCCCTGGCGCAGGGCAGCGGCGTTGACGCCCTCGAACAGCTGCATGAAGCGCTGGAGCGGATCGTAGCCCTCGCGGCGCCGGTCGTAGACCATGTCGAGGGCGACCTGGCGCTGCTCGTCGGGGATGCGGGCCATCGGCAGGATCTTGGAGGCGTGGACGATGGCGGAGTCGAGCCCGGCGTTGACGCACTCGTTGAGGAAGACCGAGTTGAGCACGATGCGCGCGGCCGCGTTGAGGCCGAAGGAGATGTTGGACAGGCCGAGCGTGGTCTGCACGGCCGGGTAGCGGCGCTTGAGCTCGCGGATCGCCTCGATGGTCTCGATGCCGTCGCGGCGGGTCTCCTCCTGGCCGGTCGCGATGGGGAAGGTCAGGCAGTCGACGATGATGTCGTCGACGCGCATGCCCCAGTTGGCGGTGAGGTCGTCGATGAGCCGGCTGGCCACCCGGACCTTCCATTCGGCGGTGCGGGCCTGGCCCTCCTCGTCGATCGTGAGGGCGACGACCGCCGCACCGTGCTCGCTGACCAGGCGCATGATCTTCTGGAAACGGGAGTCGGGGCCGGCGCCGTCCTCGTAGTTGACGGAGTTGACCGCGGCGCGGCCGCCGAGCATCTCCAGGCCGGCCTGCAGCACGCCGGGCTCGGTGGAGTCGAGCATGATCGGCAGTGTGGAGGCGGTGGCGAAGCGGAAGGCGAGTTCGCGCATGTCGGCGACGCCGTCGCGGCCCACGTAGTCGATGCACAGATCGAGCATGTGGGCGCCGTCACGGGCCTGGTCGCGGGCCATCTCGACGCAGTCGTCCCAGCGGCCTTCGAGCATCGCCTCGCGAAAGGCCTTGGAGCCGTTGGTGTTGCAGCGCTCGCCGATGGCGAGGTAGCTGGTGTCCTGGCGGAAGGGAACGGTCTGGTAGAGGGAGGAGGCGCCGGGCTCGGGGTGCGGGCGGCGCTTGACGGGCTCCTTGCCGCGCACGCGCTCGACGACCTGGCGCAGGTGCTCTGGGGTGGTGCCGCAGCAGCCGCCGACCAGGGCCAGGCCGTACTCCCTGGTGAAGGTGTCGTGGGCGGCCGACAGCTCGTCGGGCGACAGCGGGTAGTAGGCGCCGTCGGAGGTGAGGACGGGCAGGCCCGCGTTGGGCATGCACGACAGCGGGAGCCTGGAGTGGCGGGCGAGATAGCGCAGGTGCTCGCTCATCTCGGCGGGGCCGGTGGCGCAGTTGAGGCCGATGACGTCGACGCCGAGCGGCTCGATCGCGGTGAGCGCGGCGCCGATCTCGGAGCCGAGCAGCATGGCGCCGTTGGTCTCGATGGTGACCTGGGCGATGACGGGGACGTCGCGGCCCGAGTCGGCGATGGCCCGCTTGGCGCCGACGACGGCGGCCTTGACCTGGAGGAGGTCCTGGCAGGTCTCGACGATGAGCGCGTCGGCGCCGCCGGCGACCAGCCCGGCGGCGTTGTCGCGGTAGGCGTCGCGAAGCACCTCGTACGGCAGGTGGCCGAGCGTGGGCAGTTTGGTGCCGGGGCCCATGGAGCCGAGCACGAAGCGCGGGCGGTCGGGGGTGGACCAGCGGTCGGCGCTCTCGCGGGCGACGCGGGCGCCCGCCTCTGAGTACTCGTAGACGCGCTCGCCGATGTCGTACTCTCCGAGCGCCGCGAGGTTGGCGCCGAAGGTGTTGGTCTCCACACAGTCGACGCCCGCCTCGAAGTAGGCGTCGTGGACGGCCCGCACGATGTCGGGCCGCGTGACGTTGAGCACCTCGTTGCAGCCCTCGTGACCCTCGAAGTCGTCGAGCGTGGGGTCGTACGACTGCAGCATCGTCCCCATGGCCCCGTCTGCGACCATCACGCGCTGGGACAGGACTTCACGGAAGGACGGGGAGTGAGTCATGCGCATCAGCTTATCCGCTGGCGATCGGCGGCTCATTGAGGAGTTGTCGCGCAACTCGTCGTTTGCCCCGGTTGGCGCGTACGCCTGGGGCGCAATCGGATCGGTGACACGGGAACCCTGTTACCACATAGGCTAGTCAGGATGGCCGACGAAGGAGGAGGCGACACGTGATCGAGCTCGAAGGGCTCCCCGAGCTCGTCGATCCGGTGCTCATCGCCGCGTTCGAGGGGTGGAACGACGCGGGCGAGGCCTCCAGCGGTGTGATCACCCATCTGGAGGGCGCCTGGAAGGCGGAGCCGCTGGCCGAACTCGATCCCGAGGACTACTACGACTTCCAGGTCACCCGGCCGACGGTCGAGATGGGCGACGGCCTGACCCGCAACATCGTCTGGCCGACGACGCGGTTCTCGCTGGCCAGGCCGCCGGGCGTCGAGCGCGACGTGGTGCTGCTGCGGGGCATCGAGCCGAACATGCGCTGGAAGTCGTTCTGCGCCGAGATCATCGAGGTCTGCCGCGAGCTGGGGGTCGAGACGACCGTCATGCTGGGCGCGCTGCTCAACGACTCCCCGCACACCCGCCCGGTGCCGGTGCTCGGCACCGCCTCGGACCCCGACCTGGTGCGCTCGCTCAACCTTGAGCTGAGCCGCTACGAGGGGCCGACGGGCATCGTCGGGGTCCTGCAGCACGCCTTCGTCGTGGCGGGACTGAACGCGATCTCGCTGTGGGCGTCGGTCCCCCATTACGTCGCCCAGCCGCCCAACCCGAAGGCCACGCTGGCGCTGCTGCGGCGGATGGAGGACGTGGTGCGGATCCCGATGCCGCTCGGCGACCTCGACGAGGAGGCGCGGGCGTGGGAGCACGGCGTGGACGAACTGGCCGCCCAGGACAGCGAGGTGGCCGAGTACGTCAAGGAGCTTGAGGAGCGCAAGGACGCGGCCGAGCTGCCCGAGGCCAGCGGCGACGCGATCGCGGCAGAGTTCGAGAGGTACCTCCGCCGTCGCGACCAGGACACTGACAGCTGACTCTCAGGTGCCGCTTGCCGCCTTTGGCGGGTGATCCGCGTAATAATCGGTGCCTCCAGGCTTGCCCGGAATTGGTGCTCCAGCTGACAACGATTGCATAACCAGGAGAAACACGGCTGGGTAACTTCGGCCACCAGACGCGCCGCCGGGTCGAACCTACCCATGTGACTGCGCACGTGAGGCCAACCATGGCGACACCCCAGCCAGACCCCCATCAGAGCAGCCAGGAGACCCGCCGCCGCGTCCTGGAGATGGCCGTAACACTTCGCGAGGACCGCTCGGGCGGCGCGGTCGACCGGTTCCTGGCGCTGCTCCAGGACCGGCTGCCGCTGTGGTTGCGGATCCTGCACGGCCTGTCCCACCTCGCGGGCAAGGGGCAGGTGGACGACAACCTGCTGCCCATCGCACGGGCGGGCATCGACTACTACTCGGAGATCCTGGCGGCGGCCATGCCCGCCTTCACCTCGCCGACCGTGACGGTCCGCTTCCGCGAGGCGATCCGCGACAACGGGCTGGGGCCGGTGGCCGAGGTGACGCCGCTGGCCGGGTATCTGGCGGCCGAGCGGCGCCTGGGGCGGCTACGGGAGGAGGCCGACCCGGAGGCGTCGGCGCGGCTGCTGCTGGCGGGATGCTTCCGGCACGCCTACAACGAGCTGCTGTTCGGCGCCGACTCCGGCCCCGACCGCGACACCGGCGCCGAGGAGATCGTCCGGGAGCTGCGCCTGTCAGTGTCGGCGGGCGGGTCGGCGGGCGGGTCGGCGGGCGGCAGGCCGTAGCCGGCTCCGGCCACGCGGTTAGGCTGGCTCCGGGTTCCCGGGCTGGAGGTGGGTGCGGTGTCTCTACGGTCGGCGGCGGTCGGCCGTCCGGCGGCGCTGGTCGTCGGCGGGCTGCTGCTGGTGGCCGCGGCCGTCGTCGGCGGGCGGCTGCCGTCGTTCGCGCCGCTCACCTACGTCGTCGTAGCGTCGGTGGGGGTCCTCACCGTGGGCGCGGCGTTCCGGCCGCCACCGTCGCGGACGGCCGCGCGCGAGGCGGTGCGGCCCCTGTGGTGGGTGTGGGCGGTGCCGGTGGCGGTGTTCACGGTGTGGGAGTTGTGGGCGTTGGCCGCGAGGTCGCCGGGGCTGCCGACGTTCAGTGATCTGATGGACCCGGTTCTGGTCGACCCCGTGTGGCGGGGGCTGGTGTGGGCCGGGTGGCTGCTGGCGGGGTGGGGACTGGTGCGGCGGTGATGCGAGAAGTCACGATCGCCGTGTACGCGGTGTCGCTGCTGGCCCTCGTGGTGCTGGAGGTGCTGGCCAGGCTGCCGGGCTCGCGGGTGCCGACGGCGGGCGAGTGCCTGTCCTCGGTGATGCGTCATCCGGCCGGCCGGATCCTCGTGATCCTGTCGTGGTGGTGGACCGGCTGGCACTTCCTGGCCCGCTGATCGCGGCCGCTGCGGCCCAGGACGGGCACCGGTCACCTCAGTGCCAGGCGGTAGCCGCGTTTGACAACGGTGTCCACGATGCCGGAGGGGCCGAGGGCGCGCCGCAGCCGGGTGACGGCCATCTCGACGGCGTGCTCTGCGGGGTCGCGGGCGATCGTGCCGGGCAGGACCAGCCGCAGTTCAGCGCGGGTGATGACATGTCCGGGCCGGTCGGCCAGGCGTTTGAGGATCGACATCGGGGCGGGCGGCAGCGGGCGCATCTCGCCGTCCACGAGGACCGCGTGGCCCCTGATCTCCAGGTGGTGGCCGCCCGCGGCGACGCGGGTGACGCCGTGCTCGGGCAGGTGGACGGACAGGGCGCGGGCCAGGGCGCCGAGGCGCGGGCGCGCGGGCTGGAGGACGGGCACCCCCTGCTCGGCGAGCGGCCGTGCGGCGACGGGGCCGACGCAGGCGGCCACGACCGTGTGGGCGAAGGCCCCGAGCAGCGCGTCCTCCCGCCCCATCAGCCTGGCCTCGCGCAACGTGGCCCGGACGGCGGGCGCGCTGGTGAAGGCGACGGCGTCCACCGCTCCGGACAGCGCCTGCGCGACCAGGCGGCGCAGCGGCGACGGGTCGGCGTGCGGCACCCACCGGTAGACGGGCACCTCGATGACCTCGGCCCCGGCCGCGCGGAGCCTGCCGGTGAAACCGGCGAGCGAACCGCCGTGCAACTGTACGGCGATGCGGCGGCCCCGGAGGTCCTCGGCCAGCAGGTGCGTGAGGATCTCGGTGCAGGACTCGCCCGGCGCCGTCCAGTGGTCGTCGAGCCCGGCGGCGCGGACCGCTCCCCTGGCCTTGGGCCCTCGGGTGAGCAGCCGGGCGGCGGCGAGCCGGGCCGACAGCGCCTCGGCCAGACCGAAGCCCTCGGCCGCGGACATCCAGCCCTGGAAGCCGGCGCCGGTGGTGACGACGACGACGTCCGGCGGGTCTTCGAGGCAGCGGGCGGTGGTGGCCAGCAGGTCCGTGTCGTCGTCGAGGGGGGCCAGCCGGATGGCAGGGGCGGTGACGACGCGCGCACCCCGCCGTTCGAGCAGGGCGCGGAACTCCTCCTGCCTGCGGGTGGCGGTGATGCCGACGGTGAATCCGGCGAGGGTGTCCGGCGCGGTCTCCGGTGCGCTCGTCACGCGCGACCTCCAAGGGGACGGGGGCTTGGAGGACAGCATGCTTTGCGGTGGTTTCGGCGCTGGGTCCCTTCTGTTACCGCTGTGCTAACGACGGCTCACCCCCGGCTGTGAGGGCGCGACGAGGCGGAAGTATCGGTCGATGTCGGATTGAGGGGCGCGGGCCTGGGAAACTGGGATCTCGACATCGCGTGAGGTTCGGGGAGTTGCGTGTGAGCGTCAGTGCCATCCGCATGTACGACGATCCGGTGCTGCGCCAGGTGGCGGAGCCGGTGAAGGACTTCGACCGGGAGCTTCGGGGGCTCGTGAAGTCCCTGACCGCGACCATGCGGGCGGGGGCGGGGCGGGCCGGGCTCGCCGCCTCGCAGATCGGGGTGCCGCTGCGGGTGGTCGTCTACGACTACGACGGCAAGGCGGGGCACCTGGTCAATCCCCGGCTGGAGCTGTCGCCGAGGCGGGTGAAGGCCGACGAGGCCTGCCTGTCGGCGCCGGGCACGTGGTGGCCGCTGGAGCGGGCCTACGCGGCCACGGCCCGGGGGCGCGACATGTTCGGCAAGCCGGTGACCGTACGGGCGCTGGGGGTGCTGGCGCGGGTGCTGCAGCACGAGGCCGATCATCTCGACGGCGTGCTGTTCAGCGACCACCTGCCGGAGGAGGAGCGCGAGCGCTTCCTCGCGGCCGCGGGCCTGCCCGCGACCTGACCCGTCCCCTCCCGGCGACGGGCGTCACAGCAGGACGTATCCGTCCCGCCTTCCGGCGGGGTGGTCGCACA
>NZ_BAAAHQ010000007.1:157755-237503 GCF_039525605.1 Nonomuraea longicatena
CCCAAGGGGCGGGCGGAGGTGTCACAGCAGGACGCCGAGGAGGGCGTCGGCCGTGTCGCGGAAGAGGGCCGGGGCGCCGGTGTCGGCGCCGCCCTCGGTGAGCGCCCGCTCCGCCCAGGCGTCGAGCGCCGCCAGGGCGTCCGGGGCGTCCAGGTCGTCGGCCAGGCGGGCGCGTACGGTCGCCAGCAGGTCGGCGGCGGCCGGCCCCGAGGGCAGCGCGGCCGCCTCGCGCCAGCGGGCCAGCCGAACCTCGGCGGCGCCGAGTTGGTCGGGGGTGTACTCCCAGTCGCTCCGGTAGTGGTGGGCGAGCAGGACCAGGCGGATCGCCATCGGGTCGTGCTCGGCCCGCAGCTTGGAGACGAAGACCAGGTTGCCCTTCGACTTCGACATCTTCTCGCCGTCGAGGCCGACCATCCCGGCGTGGGTGTAGAAGCGGGCGAACGGCCACTCGCCGGTGGCCGCGTGCCCTTCCGAGGCGCCGCACTCGTGGTGGGGGAAGATCAGGTCGGAGCCGCCGCCCGCGACGTCGAAGCCGGCTCCCAGGTTGGCCAGGGCGATGGCGGTGCACTCGACGTGCCAGCCGGGCCGCCCCCTGCCGAGCCTGGTGTCCCAGGCGGGTTCTCCGGGCCGCTCGGCCCGCCACAGGAGCCAGTCGAGCGGGTCGCGCTTGCCCGGCCGGTCGGGGTCGCCGCCGCGCTCGGCGAACAGCGCGGTCATCTCCTGTTCCGGGTAACCGGAGATCTCCCCGAACTTGGGGGCGGCGGCGCGGGAGAAGTAGACGTCGCCGTCGAGTTCGTAGGTGAAGGGGCCCAGCCGCTCGATCAGCTCGGCGACCTGGTCGACGACCTCGGTGACCCCGACGTACTCGCGGGGCGGCACGACACGCAGGGCCTCCATGTCGGTGCGGAACAGCTCGATCTCGCGCTCGGCGAGTTCCTGCCAGCCGATTCCGCTGTCCTGGGCGCGTTCGAGCAGCGGGTCGTCGATGTCCGTGGCGTTCTGCGTGTAGTGGACCTCGTGCCCCAGGTCGCGCCAGATCCTGCCGACGAGGTCGAAGGCGAGGTAGGTGTTGGCGTGGCCGAGATGGGTGGCGTCGTACGGCGTGATGCCGCACACGTACATGCGGGCCGTGGGTCCTGGATCGCTCTGCCTGACCTGCTGGGCGGCCGTGTCGTGGAGGCGCAGAGGCACGCGTTCGCCGGGAAGCCGGGGAATGTCAGGGGCAGACCACGATCTCATGCCTGTGAGCCTATCCGTCCGGAAACGTCGTCGAACTCGGTGGCCACCCCGTCGGCCGAGATGGTGACCAGGGTCACCGACAGCGACGCGAACACGCGGCCGTCGGGCAGGTCCTGGCGCATGATGAGGGCGCCGGGATCGGCGGACTGGGTGGCGCGGGTCAGCGCCCACCAGTCGTCGCTTCCCGCGAACAGCGGCCGCTGGGCGCGCACGCGCGGGTCGCCGAGGTCTAGGCCGGAGTTGACGATCACGCTGGTGCCCTCCGGAAGGGTGGTGCGCCGCAGGCGGCGACCGTCCCAGCTCCACATGAGGGCGCCGTCCGGGTCGGCCAGGACCAGGTGGAAGGGGTCGTAGCGGGGCAGTTCGACGTCGGGCAGCCCGCCCTCGACGACCGCGCGCAGCGGCAGGTCGCCCCGGGACCTGCGGGAATGCTCGGGCGCGGGGTGTCCGCGCCCGTTGAGCAGGGCGGCGGCCCTTCTGTCCTCGGCCCGTACGGCCAGCCACGTGCCGCCCGCCAGCAGGTCGCGGCCGCCGGTGACGCCCGGGTAGGCGGGCCAGTGCTCGCCTGGCTTCTCCCACGGGCGGCCGGTGAACTCGTCGCGCACGCCCATCAGTCTCAGGGGGTCGCCGGTCTTCACGATCACCGTGCACATGGCGCAAAGGGTAGTAAACGCCCGCAGGCCCCTTAGATAGGGGGCCAGGGGATCGCGGGCCAGTCCTCGGACGGCAGGGGGTGGACGCCGGTGTCGAGCAGCCGCCTGACGCGGGTCCAGGTGGCCTCGACCTCGGCGAGGGTCAGCAGCTGGCGCAGCCGTCTGCCCAGTTCGCCGGACTCGAGGTCGCGGGCCAGGCGGGCGAGGACGACGGCGGCCTCCGGCGCCAGCGGCTTGCCGCGCCACTGCCACAGGACCGTGCGCAGCTTGTCGTCGGCGGCGAAGCAGACGCCGTGGTCGACGCCGTACACGTGCCCGTCGGGCAGCGGGAGCAGGTGACCGCCCTTGCGGTCGGCGTTGTTGACGACGGCGTCGAAGACGGCCATGCGCCGCAGCCCGGGATGGCGGCTGCGGACCAGGCGCATGAGGTCGATCTCGTGCTCGGTGTCGATCCACAGCTGGCACATGCCGGGGCCGAAGGGGCCGTCGCGGTAGACGGTCGGCGGGACGACGCCCCAGCCGGTGGCCTGCGACACCTCGAAGGCGGCGACCTCGCGGGCGGCGAGGGTGCCGTCGGGGAAGTCCCACAGGGGGCGCTCGCCGCGCACCGGCTTGTACACGCACGCGGCCGTGCGCCCGCCCAGGCTGAGCGAGCAGTACAGCGTCATGTTCGTGGCCTCGACCAGCCGCCCCTCCACCTCGATGCGGCCTTCGCGCAGCAGTCTGAGCGCGCCTTCGTCGTGTACGGGAAAGGTCTGTACCGCCTTGAGCACCGGCTCGCGCTCCTGGGCGCTGCTCACGAGGCGCTCTCACCCCCTCGGTATCCGTTGAGACGCACGCACACATGCCCTCTGGCGTCGAGCGGCTGCCCGCAGAGCGGGCAGGGCGCTCTTCCGGCGGCGACGATCCGCAGGGCTCGCTGAGTGAAGGCGCGGGCGGCGCCCGCGCTGATGCGCACCCGCAGCATGGCGGGCTCCGGGGCCGCGGTGTCCTCCTCGTCGACGACCTCCTGGGCCTCGATGACCACCTGGGACGTCTCAGGGTCCCAGGCCAGGGTCATCGTGCCGACGGTGAAGTCCTGGTCGAGCGGGAGGTCGAGCGGGCCGTCGTCGGCCAGGTCGGTGGGCGCGATCGCGGGGATGTGCGCGGTGCCCCCGCTGCGCAGCAGTACCTCGTCGAGCAGTTCGTCGAGCCTGCCCGCGAGCGCGGCGACCTGGACCTTCTCCAGGGCCACCGTGGTGAGCCTGCCCTCGGCGCGCGCCTGCAAGAAGAAGGCCCGCGCGCCCGGCTGCCCCAGGGCACCGGCCACGAACCGTTCTGGTGGGTCGTAGTCGAAGACCGGCATAACCTGACCTTACGTGGTCCCGGACCCGCCGCCGACGGCGGCGTCGCTCCCGGTGGAGTTTTCTCCCCCGGACTTTTCCCCCGCGTCCTCCGCCAGACGCAACTCGCCCATGTCGTTGAGTCTGAGGACGAACGGCCGCAGCGGTGTGTACCTGATCACTGTAAGTGCCGCCGGGTCGCTGGCGATGCGCTGGAAGTGATCAAGATGGAGCCCCAGGGCGTCCGCCACGATCGCCTTGATCACGTCGCCGTGGCTGCACGCCAGGTATACGGCTTTCTCCCCCAGTCGAAGATTCCACTCCCGCACCGCCGCCACCGCCCGGTGCTGGACGTCGGCCAGCGCCTCTCCGCCGGGGAAGACGGCCGCGCTCGGGTGCGACTGGACGACCGGCCACAGCGGCTCCTCGGCCAGTTCCTTCAGCGGCCTGCCGGTCCACTCGCCGTACCCGCACTCGATCAGCCGCTCCTCGGTCACCACCGGGAGGTCGCGGCCCTCCGCCACCGCCGCCGCCGTCTCCTGGCAGCGTTCGAGGGGGCTGGCGACGATCGCGTCCAGGCGGACGCCCGCGATGCGCGCGGCGAGCGCCCGCGCCTGCGCCCGCCCCTCCCCGCTCAGGGACACTCCGGGCGTACGGCCCGCAAGCACCGGTCCGGTCAGATCGGTCAGCCCGTGACGGGCCAGGAGAAGCGTGGTCACCACGCAAGTGTCGCAGGCGTCCTTCCCGGTGTTTCACGGGGTCGGACGGTACCCTGGCGGGATCATGGAGCAGCGCTATGTGGGCCGCAGCGGCCTGTCGGTATCCCGCGTCGGACTAGGCACGATGACGTGGGGCCGGGACACCGACGGCGACGACGCGGCGGCCCAGCTGCGCACCTTCGTCGAGGCCGGGGGCAATCTCGTCGACACCGCCGACGTCTACACCGGCGGCGACGCCGAGCGCCTGCTGGGCCGCATGCTCCGCGACTCCTTCCCGCGCTCGGAGCTGGTGATCTCCACCAAGGCCGTGGTCACCCCGGCGGGGCGGCGGCCCCGTGACGCCTCCAGGCGCCACCTCATCGCCGCCGTCGACGCCTCGCTCAACCGGCTCGGCCTCGACTACGTGGACCTGTGGCAGTTGCACACCTTCGACCCGGAGGTGCCGCTGGAGGAGACGCTGGCCGCGCTCGACGCGATCGTCACCTCCGGCCGGGCCGTGTACGCCGGCGTGTGCGATTACACCGGCTGGCAGCTCGCCGCGGCGGCCGTGGCCCAGCGCAACGCCTCCGGGCGGGTGCCGGTCACCTCCGCCCAGGCCGAGTACTCCCTGCTGGCCCGGGGGCCCGAACGCGAGCTGCTGCCCGCGGCCGAGCACGTGGGCGCGGGCGTGCTGGCCTGGTCGCCGCTGGGGCGGGGGGTGCTGACGGGCAAGTACCGCACCGGCGTCCCGTCGGACTCGCGCGCCGCCTCACCGCATTTCGCCGACTTCGTCCGCCCCTACCTCGACGAACGCAGCAGGCGCGTGGTCGAGTCCGTCACGACCGCCGCCGACGGGCTCGGCGTCTCGCCGCTCGCGGTGGCGCTGTCGTGGGTGCGCGACCAGCCGTGCGTGGCCTCCGCCATCGTGGGCGCGCGTACGCACACGCAACTCAAGGCGATCCTCACGGCCGAGGACCTGGTGCTGCCCCGGGAGATCAGAGAGGCGCTCGACGACGTCTCCTCCCCCGAGTGACCCGCCGGGCACGGCGTCGGCACTCACCGGAACCGGACGGTCGCTCTGCGGAACGAGAACAGCACTCGCGTATCACGCGTCGATACCGAATCGCAACTTTCACCGGAAAAGGACTGCGTCAGGCCCGGGTGTCCATAAAGATTTCCTCCTAGGCCAAACAGGAGGAGCGAATGGGCAGCAGGGCCGCGATCACCACAGGGGTCCTCGCCATAGCGTTGGCGGCCATCCCGGTGGCGGCTCCGTCGGCGGTGGCCGCCGACGACTGCGCGCAGGGCGGCGGGCTGCTCTCGGGGGTGACGGGCGCGCTGTGCGGCGTGGTCGACTCCGTCACCGACACCGTCGACCAGCTCACGGGCAACGCCGTCGAACCGGTCACCAAGGGGCTCGACGACACCGCCGGGGACGTGCTCGGGACACTCGGCGAGGTCGTGCCGACGGCGCCTCGGACGCCGCCGCCGGTGTCACGGTCGCAGCCGTCCCAGCAGCCGCGCGAGCCGGGCACCGGCCGCGACGCCGCCCGTGACACCGAGGGCGACACCGGGCGCGACACCGGTGCCCAGGCCGACGGCGACACCCGTCGGCCGGAGGGGCGGGAGACGGGGGAGTTCACACCCGCGCCGATGCCCACCTCGACACTGCTGCCCGACACTCTCGCCGACGTGTGCCTTCCGGTGCTGGCCTGCGAGGACCAGAGCGTGGGCACGCACATCACGCCGGAGCCCTCCCTGCCCGCCGTGGACGAGCCCCGGCCGGAAGCCGAGCCCGAGGCCACACCGCCCGCCACCCGCGCCCCCGACGAGCGCGACGACGCGGCCGTCATGCCACCGGGGACACCCGCCCAGCCGTCCGGCGCGCCGCATCCCGCACCCGCCGAGCGGCCGGTCAAGGAACGGCGGGCGGCCGACCCCGACGAGACGCGGGTCGATCTGCTGTGGCCGCACCCGTTCGCCGACCGGCTGGCCGTGCCGCTGCCGCACCCCCGGGGGGTGCGGGCGGGCGATCCGGCCTCCGACGCGCTGGGCACGACGCTGACGGCCGTGCTGCTGCTGTCGGCCGTGCTGGCGGCGCGGGTGGTGCAACAGCGCCGCCGCCGGGAGGAGCACGACGCTCTGCCGTTCGACCCGGTACGGGTCCGGGGCAACCGCCACCGGATGGCGTGAGCGCGGGCGGGCCGACCCCACGGCAACCGCCGTCACATGGCACGAGCGGCGTCACGGCGGGGACCGGCGTCGGGGAGGAGCGTCTCCCTCCGAGGCCCTGAGGGGGCGGCGGCGGGTGGCGTCAGGTGGGCCGCGCCGTGACAGCGAGACGCCGTGACGGAGAGTGCCGTGACAGCGGAAACGGGCGCCGTGTCCTGAGACCGGCGCCCGTCGGGCGGTGATCAGCCGCCGATCGCGTGCACCCCGCCGTCGACGTGGACGATCTCGCCCGTCGTCGCCGGGAACCACGGCGACATCAGCGCCACGCACGCCCGCGCGGCGGGCTCGGCATCGGACAGGTCCCACCCCAGCGGCGCCTTGTCGGACCAGGTGTCCTCGAACTCCTTGAAGCCCGGGATCGACTTGGCCGCCATCGTGCGCAGCGGGCCGGCCGCCACCAGGTTGACCCGGATGCCGTGGCGGCCCAGGTCGCGGGCGAGGTAGCGGTTGGCGGACTCGAGGCCCGCCTTGGCGACGCCCATCCAGTCGTAGACCGGCCACGCCTTGCTGGCGTCGAAGTCGAGGCCGACGACCGCGCCGCCCTCCTTCATCAGCGGCAGGCACGCCACGGCCAGCGCCTTGTAGGAGAACGTCGAGATGTGCAGCGCGGTGGCCACGTCCTCCCAGCTCGTGTTGAGGAAGTTGCCGCCGAGCGCGGTCTGCGGCGCGAAGCCGATCGAGTGGACGACGCCGTCGAGGCCGTCGACGTGCTCGCCGACCCGGGCGGCCAGGCTGTCGAGGTGCTCGGTGTTCTGAACGTCGAGTTCGAGCACCGGCGCCGGCTTCGGCAGCCGCTTGGCGATGCGCTCGACCAGGCTCAGCCGTCCGAACCCGGTGAGAACCACCTCGGCGCCCTCGTCCTGCGCGATCTTGGCGATCGAGAAGCCGATGGAGGCGTCGGTGAGGACGCCGGTGACGAGGATGCGCTTGCCGTCGAGGATGCCCATGTTGTCAGTGCCCCATTCCCAGGCCGCCGTCGACGGGGATGACCGCGCCGGTGATGTAGGAGGCGTCGTCACCGGCCAGGAAGCGGACGACGCGTGCGATCTCTTCCGGCTTGGCCTGGCGGCCCAGCGGGATGTTCTTGACGATGGCCCCGGCGTCGAGTTCCGCCGTCATGTCGGTCTCGACGAAGCCGGGCGCGACCACGTTGACGGTGATGCCGCGCGAGCCGTACTCGCGGGCGAGCGAGCGGCCGAAGCCCACCAGCCCCGCCTTGGAGGCGGCGTAGTTGGCCTGACCCGCCTGCCCGGACAGGCCGACGACGGAGGAGATGAGGATGATCCGGCCGCGCTTGAGCCGCATCATGGGCCGGATCGCGCGTTTGGCCACCCGGAAGGCGCCGGTCAGGTTGGCGTCGAGGACCTCGGTGAAGGTCTCCTCCTTCATCATGGCGAGGAGGGTGTCCTTGGTGATGCCCGCGTTGGACACGAGCACCTCGACCGGGCCCTGCTCGGCCTCGACCTTGGAGAAGGCGGCCTCGACGTCGTCCGTGCTCGTCACGTCGCAGCGGACGCCGAACAGGCCCTCCGGCGGCTCTCCCGAGCGATAGGTGACGGCGACGGCGTCGCCCGCCGCGGCGAGTTCGCGGGCGATCGCGAGGCCGATGCCGCGATTGCCTCCGGTGACGAGTACTGAGCGTGCCATGGTTCCTGACGCTATCCGCTACTGGCGGGTATCCACTTGTCCGGGACGGACAAGATCACAGGGTTAGGATCGTCGACATGCGTCAAATCGACCCCGACTTCCTCGCGTTGCCGTTGCGGCGGCTCGCGGACGCCGCGCTCCAGCGGGCCCAGGACCTGGGCGCCGAGCACGCCGACTTCCGACTCGAACGCATCAGGGGCGAGTCCCTGAGTCTGTACGACACCAGGCTCGAAGGCGCCGTCGACGCCGACGACCTCGGCTTCGCCGTCCGCGTGGTCAAGGGCGGCACCTGGGGGTTCGCCTCCGGGATCGAGCTGACGCCCGAGGCGGCCGCGCGGGTGGCCGAGCAGGCCGTGCGCGTGGCGGAGGTGAGCGCCCCCATCAACCGCGAGCCGATCGAGCTCGCCCCCGAGCCCGTGTACGGCGAGGCCGTGTGGGTCTCGCCGTACGAGATCGATCCGTTCGACGTGCCGTCGAGCGAGAAGGTCGCGCTGCTGGCCGACTGGTCGGCGGGCCTGCTCAAGGGCGCCGACCACGTGGCCGCGCACCTGCTCCAGGTCAAGGAGCAGAAGTTCTACGCCGACACGGCGGGCACCGTCACGACACAGCAGCGGGTGCGCGTGCACCCGGTTCTCAACGCGATGAAGGCGGGCGAACACGTCTTCGACGACATGTCCACGATCGCGCCGCCGGTCGGCCGGGGCTACGAGTACCTCACCGGCTCCCACTGGGACTGGGCGGGCGAGCTGGCCCAGCTGCCCGAGCTGCTGGCGGAGAAGCTCGCGGCGCCGTCGGTCGAGGCGGGCGACCACGACCTGGTGATCCACCCGTCCAACCTGTGGCTGACGATCCACGAGTCGATCGGCCACGCGACCGAGCTCGACCGGGCGCTCGGCTACGAGGCCGCCTACGCGGGCACCAGCTTCGCCACCTTCGACCAGCTCGGCGAGCTCGTCTACGGCGCGCCCTCGATGAACGTCACCGGCGACCGCACCGTCGAGCACGGCCTGGCCACCATCGGCTACGACGACGAGGGCGTCGCCGGGCAGAGCTTCGACATCGTGCGCGACGGCGTCCTGGTCGGCTACCAGCTCGACCGGCGCATGGCGCTGCTGAAGGGCTTCGGCCGCTCCAACGGCTGCGGCTTCGCCGACTCCCCCGGCCACATGCCGATCCAGCGCATGGCCAACGTCTCGCTGCGGCCCGAGCCCGGCGGCCCCTCGACGGAGGAGCTGATCTCGCGGGTGGAGCGCGGCCTGTACATCGTCGGCGACAAGAGCTGGTCGATCGACATGCAGCGCTACAACTTCCAGTTCACGGGCCAGCGCGCCTACCGCATCGCGGACGGGGCCCTGGCCGGGCAGGTGCGCGACTTCGCCTACCAGGCCACGACCACGGACTTCTGGCGGTCGATGGCGGCCGTCGGCGGGCCGCAGACGTACGTGCTCGGCGGCGCCTTCAACTGCGGCAAGGGCCAGCCGGGCCAGGTCGCACCGGTCAGCCACGGCTGCCCGTCCGCGCTGTTTCGCGGCGTGCGCATCCTCAACACCGTCCAGGAGGCCGGCAAGTGATGACTCCCCAGGAGATGGTGGACAGGGCGCTGGAGCTGTCGGAGGCCGACGACTGCGTCGTGATCGCCGACGCCGACTCCTCCGCCAACCTGCGCTTCGCCGGCAACACCCTCACCACCAACGGGGTGTCCCGCTCGGCGCGGCTCACGGTGGTCTCGATCGCGGGCGCGGGCGTCGGCGTGGTCTCGCGCGCCGCCGTACGGGCGGACCAGATCGCCGACGTGGTGGCCGCCGCCGACCGGGCGGCGCGTACGGCCCGGCCCGCCGAGGACGCGCGGCCGCTGGTGTCCGGCGTCCCGGCCAGCCCGCACTGGCAGGACCCGCTCACGCCGACCGACATCGGGGTGTTCGAGCGGTTCGCGCCCGCGCTGGGTGAGGCGTTCTCCGCCGCCGAGGCGGGCGGCAGGCGCCTGTACGGCTTCGCCGAGCACACGGTGACCACGACGTTCCTCGGCTCGTCCACCGGGCTGCGGCTGCGCCACGACCAGCCGACCGGGCGGCTGGAACTCAACGCCAAGTCGGCCGATCTCAAGCGCTCGGCGTGGACGGGCGTGGCCACGCGCGACTTCTCCGACGTGGACGTGGCCGCACTCGACGCCTCGCTCGCGGTGCGGCTGGAGTGGGCCAAGAACCGCGTCGACCTGCCCGCGGGCCGCTACGAGACGCTGCTGCCCCCTGGCGCCGTCGCCGACCTGATGATCTACGCGTACTGGTCGGCGGGTGCGCGCGACGCCCTCGACGGGCGCACGGTCTTCTCCAAGCGGGGCGGCGGCACCCGCGTGGGCGAGCGGCTGTCGCCGCTGCCGCTCACGCTGTCGAGCGACCCTGCGGCCGCCGGTGTCGAGTGCGCGCCGTTCGTCGTCGAGCGCTCCTCCGGGCGCGCGGCCTCGGTCTTCGACAACGGCCTGCCGCTGGCGGCGACCGACTGGGTGTCCGGCGGCACGCTGTCGGCGCTGCGGCAGACCCGCCACTCGGCCGAATTGAGCGGCCTGGCCGTGACCCCCGCCGTCGACAACCTGCTGATGCGCGGCGGGGCCGACGGACGCTCCCTGACGGAGATGATCGCGGCCACCGAGCGCGGGCTGCTGGTCACCTGCCTGTGGTACATCCGCGAGGTCGATCCGCAGACGCTGCTGGTCACGGGGCTCACCCGCGACGGCGTCTACCTGGTGGAGAACGGCGAGGTCGTGGGCGAGGTGAACAACTTCCGCTTCAACGAGAGCCCGATCGACCTGCTCGGGCGCGTGTCGGAGGTCGGTGCGGCGGAGCAGACGCTGCCGCGCGAGTGGAACGACTACTTCACGCGTACGGTGATGCCCGCGCTGCGGGTGCCCGACTTCAACATGAGCACGGTCAGCCAGGCCAGCTGAGGCCGTACGGGGAGCGCACTCGCCCGTGGCGGGTGCGCTCTCCGCTTCTCCGGGTTCAGGCGTCTTCCAGGCGGAAGCCGACCTTCATCCCGACCTGGATGTGGGCCACCTCGCCGTCTTCGAGGTGGCCTCGGATCTCCGTCACCTCGAACCAGTCGAGGTGACGCAACGTCTCCGAGGCCCTCTTGAGCCCGTTTCGCACGGCTTGGTCGATGCTCTCCCCCGACGATCCGACTATCTCGGTCACCCGATACGTTCGATCCGTCATCTCCGCATCCTCCTTACTCGAAGGCCATGATCGCATGACCGATAGCAACCGCCCCCGCCGAGGTCTACCGTGGGAGGTATGAAGGGGTTGCTCAGGCGCAAGGTGGTCCATCAGGTGACGGACGCGCAGCCCTCGCTGAGCCAGGACATCCACAAGCGCGAGATCAGCTACCTCATCAAGATGGGCATCCGCACGATCTGCCTGATCCTGGCCGTGGTGGTGCCGCTGCCGTGGCCGTACCGGCTGCTGTTCATCGCGGGTGCCGTCTTTTTGCCATACATAGCCGTTATCGGGGCCAATGAGAGATCCAAGGATGTCCCCCCGCCGACCTTTCAGGGGCCGGAAGCTAACCAAAGCGAGATACCGATGCACCGACGCGAGATCGGGTCGTGACTAAGTCTTGACGCATCCCACGGGTTGTAGGTGTACGCTTTAGACAAGCGCTCCGGTCCCCCGTCGGAGCGCTGGTGCCGGCGTTCCGGGCCCCCGTCGGAACGCCGATGAAGCGACGCCGGGTGGTTTGCCCCCGTAACCACCCGGCGTCGCCCTTTTCTCCGTCAACTCACCGCCAAGTGACTGTCTTGTAGCCGTTGCGCGGGAGTCCATGGGTAGGAACGCTTTCCCGAAGTCGTTTGCATAAAGTCTTCAGGAAACTCACAGGAAATCCTCAGGTTTCCCGGCACAGCTTGACCGGTGGGAGTTCACGGCAGTGATCCCACCAGGTCAGGCCGTCCCGCGAGCGCCCTCCCGGGTCAGCTCTCCTCGCGCGGCCAGTCACGGGCGAGCGCGGCCAGCCGGGCGGCCGCGTCGCCGGGCGCGGTGCCCGCCCCCTGGGCCAGCCCCAGCAGGTACGCCGTGAGGGGCGCCGCCGGGCGGGCCACCCCGTGGGCCACCTCCTTGGTCAGGTCGAGGATCAGGTCACGGTCCACGGTGGCCGGATCCACACCCAGTTCCTCGCACACGAGCGCGGTCCACTCGGCGAGCACGTTCATCTCCGCCTCCTCAAGGTCGTCCACAGTGTCGCAGTCGAACCACGGGCGGCCGGGCAGCGCCACCCGTACCGGTCGCAGCGGGCCCATCAACCCACGCAGCGACCTGCCGGTGTAGGCGGCCAGTGCTTCGGCCAGCACCGGGGTGTGCCAGGCTCCCAGCAGCCACTGCTCCCTGCCCGCCTCGTCCACGGCCACGGCGCCGGTTCGCGGGGCGGCCGCCAGCAGGGCCCGCACATGGGCGGGGCGCAGCAGCGGCAGGTCTCCGGCGAGCAGCACCACCCAGGGGGCCTCGACCTCGGCCAGGCCCGCTCTGAGGGCGGGCACGGGGCCGCCGCCGCGCGGCTCCTCCAGGACGTACCGGGCGGCGGGCCTCGGGCGTCGCGGACCCACCACCACGAGTCGCCGGCTGCCTGCCACGGCTTCGGCGACGCGCTCGATCATGGGACGGCCTGCGACGGGCAGCGCGGGCTTGTCCACGCCCCCGACCCGCCGCCCCGCGCCCCCTGCCAGGACCACCGCGTCGAACAGCACGCCCACACGCTACCGACCGCCCGGCTCCGCACAGGACATCCGGGCGGAAGGGGGTGGTGGTGCTTCGGTCGGCGTGGATCTGGCCGCCGACCGGCTGACGGCGGGAGGTGGAGCGGGCGCCGTTCGGGTGGCTCACGGGGCGGCGTGGCGGTGGGGTGGTGTGGGAGGAGTGGCGCCCTGGAGGCCGTGCAGGGGGCGGGCGGGAGGCGGTGGGGCCGGCTTGGCCGTAACGGATGTGAGTGCTGTAGAGCGGATGGAGTCAGATGCGGGTCAGCCGCCGATGGCGGACATCGGACGGGCGGGCTGGAGGAAGGCCGGGTCGTCGATGCCGTGGCCCGGGAGCTTCGTGGCGACGGCGGCGATCCACCGGGCGGCGAGTTCGTCGTCGCCCGCCCCGTCGCGCATCGCGGTCTTCAGGTCGGACTCCTCCCGCGCGAACAGGCAGTTGCGCACCTGCCCGTCGGCCGTCAGCCGCACCCGGTCGCAGGCGCCGCAGAACGGCCGCGTCACCGAGCCGATCACGCCGACGCGCTCCGGGCCGCCGTCCACCAGGAACCGCTCGGCCGGGGCGCTGCCGCGCTCCTCCGGGTCGTCGGGGCGCAGGTCGAACTCGGCCTTGAGCATCGCGAGGATCTCGTCGGCGGTGACCATGTCCTTCCGGCTCCATCCGTGCTGGGCGTCGAGCGGCATCTGCTCGATGAAGCGCAGTTCGTACCCCTGCTTCAGGCAGTATCTGAGCAGCGCGGGCGCCTCGTGGTCGTTGATCCCGCGCATGAGGACGGTGTTGACCTTGACCGGCCGCAGCCCGGCCGCGTCGGCGGCGGCCAGGCCCGCGATCACGTCGTCGAAGCGGTCGCGGTGCGCCAGTCGCTTGAAGGTGTCGCGCTCCAGGGTGTCCAGGGAGACGTTCACCCGGTCCAGTCCGGCCTCGGCCAGCGGCGCGGCCAGCCGGGCCAGGCCGATGCCGTTGGTCGTCAGCATCACCTCGGGGCGCGGCGACAGCGCGGCGGTGCGAGCCACGATGTCGACGAGTTCGCGGCGCAGGAGCGGTTCCCCGCCCGTGTACCTGACCTCGGTGACGCCGAGGCGCTCGACTCCGATCGCGACCAGGCGGACGATCTCGTCGGCGGTCAGCAGTTCGGGCTTGGGCAGCCAGTCCAGGCCCTCCGGCGGCATGCAGTACGTGCACCGCAGGTTGCACTTGTCGGTCAGGGACACGCGCAGATCAGTCGCTACCCTTCCGTACGAATCCCTCAACATCGACCTCATACGGCTCACCTTACGACAATCTGTTCGTAAGAGGGCGATCGTCCCGGTCAAGGTAAAATGTGTGGGATTTCCTTCCTGGTCGCGCCACACTGATCACCTGACCGGGAAGAAGGAAACCGATGTCACCGAACCAGCCCGCGCCCAACCTGCTGTCCTGGGCGAGCGAGATCGACGAACGCGCCGTCGAGCAGGCGGCGCGGACGGCCCGGATGCCGTTCGTCGCCGGACACGTGGCGCTCATGCCCGACGCGCACGTCGGCATCGGCGCGACCGTCGGCTCGGTGATCCCCACCGAGAACGCCGTCATCCCCGCCGCCGTCGGCGTGGACATCGGCTGCGGCATGGTCGCCACCGAGACGACGCTCACCGCCGCCGACCTGCCGGAGACGCTGGCGGCGCTGATGCCGATGATCGAGCGCCGCATCCCGGCCACCGTCGGCAAGGGCGGCGCGGACCCCGTGGTCGACCGCGCGCTCGGCGGCCTGGGGTTGCCGCACACCGGCCTCGACGAGCGCCAGACGAAGAAGGTGGCCGACCAGTTCGGCACCCTCGGCTCCGGCAACCACTTCGTCGAGGTCTGCCTCGACGAGCGCGACCGGGTCTGGACCGTCCTGCACTCGGGCTCGCGCGGCATCGGCAACCAACTCGCCACGATGCACATCAAGCTGGCCAAGCAGGCGATGCGCCACCAGGAGGTCGCGCTGGAGGACACCGACCTCGCCTACTTCGCGCAGAGCACGCCGGAGTTCACCGCCTACATCGAGGACATGCTGTGGTCCCAGCGCTACGCCATGGCCTCGCGGGCGCGCATGGACACCGTGCTGGTGGAGGCGCTGTTCCAGGTCGCGGGCCGCGGGCAGCGGGTGCGGACGATCAACTGCCACCACAACTTCACCCAGCGGGAGACGCACGCCGGCCGGTCGCTGTGGATCACCCGCAAGGGCGCGATCAAGGCCGCCGCCGGCGACGAGGGCGTGATCCCCGGCTCGATGGGCACCCGCTCGTACATCGTGCGCGGGCTCGGCAACCCGCTGTCGTACGACTCGTGCGCGCACGGGGCGGGCCGCCGGATGTCGCGCACCCAGGCCAAGCGGGAGTTGTCGGCCTCCTCCCTCAGGGCCGCCATGCGGGGGCGCACCTGGAACGCCGACCGGGCGGCCGCGCTGGTGGACGAGCACCCTGAGGCGTACAAGCCGATCGACCGGGTGATGGCCGACCAGAGCGACCTCGTCGAGGTCCAGCACACCCTGCGTCAGATCTTCAACTACAAGGGCTGACACGCGACGGCGCCCGGCCCCGGGGAACCGGGACCGGGCGCCGCGCGCTTCAGGCGGGTCAGTAACGCTTGATGACCTTCACCCAGTCGTAGGCCGCGGAGGAGTCGAGGTACCTGCCGCCCTCGTAGACCGCACGCCAGGTGCCGGACTCGTAGGCCCGCGCCGTGGTGTAGAAGTAGCCGTCGTGGTCGGTGCGGACCGAGTCGACGTACTCCCACCGGCCCGAACGGTCGGACTTGAACTGGATCTCGATCCGTCGGCCGCCGAGCCAGTCCCAGCCTCGGTCCTCACAGTGGTCGGGCCGGATGACCGCGACGACACCGTCGATGTAGTCCTCGTCACAGCGGACGGACAGCTTGCCGCTGAGCGAGAGCCGCTTCTTGTACCAGATCGGCTCGGGTCCCGCGTCGAACGACAGGCGGGTGTAGCCGCTCTCGTAGTGGGACCCGTGACGGCCGTAGTCACGGTCGTCCAGGCCGGTGCTGGGAGGCGCGGCCATCGCCGGCGCCGCGGTCGCCAGGACGGCGAACCCGACCGCAGCCGCCGCGGCGGCGGCAGCGAGGCGTCTCATCATCTAGGAACTTCCTCTCCCCGTTGAACGGACGCACCCCGGGGCAGAGTGCGTCAAGGACAATGACGACAGGGGGTAAAGAAATGTTTTCCCGAAGATGATCACGATTGTGCAACAAACGCCGCCGGTCGGGTTTATCCGACCGAATCTCACAACACCTGACACACTATTTAGCCATTTATCCGATTTGTCGTATTTGTGAGTACTTAGTGGCGTAATGGGTGGTTCCGGGGAAGGAAGCGCGCCATTGGCCCCGCACCCTGCCCTCCACCGTGCGGGTGAACGCGCCGGTGGTCGTCGTGGTGGCCGCCGCCATGAGCTGCCACACGTCGTCGGCGTCCCTGCGGTAGTGGATCTCCATCCGCTGGTTGCCGTAGGGCGAGTAGTCCGTGTAGCCCTCCGGGTCGACGCGGGTCAGCACCCCGCGCAGCTTCACGGCCCGCTCACCGGGCACCTTCAGCGCCGTCACCGACGTGAGCCTGGTCTCGCGCCGCAGCTTGAACGACTCGTAGGCCGTCACGGTCCGGCCGTCGGCCGCCTTCGCCGTGGCGGCGATCGTCCAGACGCCGGAGGGGTAGTAGCGGTTGAGGCCCTTCTCCGGCAGGAAACGCCAGGTCTCCGCCCCGTCGTCGTCCTGCGGGCCGACGGCGGTGCCCGTCCACCCGGCCGCCACGCGCCGAGCCCCCGCGTGCCCGGCCGAGATGCCCGGCCGGGCCGAGACCGTACGGGCGGCCGGGCCGCGATCCGGCGCCGCCAGGGCCTCCGTACAGGACTCCGGATGCCGGACTGGCACGAATACCCCCTCTTCGCCCGTCAGGGCCTTCTGAGGGGCGTTCAGGGCCTCCTGGGCCCCCGCGAGCGCCTGAGCGCCGGGGTCACCCCCCGACGGACCGGGGACGGCGGGCGCGAACCCCCCGGCCATGTCGCCCACGGCCGAGACCCCCGTGAACGGAGCCCTGACCGAGGTGTCGGACGACGCCACCACAGCGGGCGCCTCCTCCGACGGCCTGGCCACGGCCACCACCCTGGCCCCCGTCCCTGCCACCGCATCAGACGGCGCGGCGGAGATCACGGCGCCGGAAGGCGTGGCCGCAGGCGGCTGGCCGGACTCCGGCTGTCCCTCCGGCCCGGACCGGGGCGGCGAACCGGGCTCGACCTTGACGGTCACCCCGTCCTGCCCGCCCACCCCCGTGGCGACGACGTCGATGACGAGACGGACCGAACCGCTGGCCCCGACGACCGGTTCGGCGGGCCGTACGACGATCTCGCGGATGGCGAGCTCGTCCTGGGCCGCGGCGGGCACGGGCCCGAGCAGGGGCGCGGCGAGCGCCCCCGCCGCGAGCGAGGCGAGAAGGCTGTTGCTGGTCATGATCGAGACGGTAGGAAGCGTCCGGTAATGACCAGGGACAGGACACACGCCCCGATCGGCAAAGCCGCCTCAGGTGCCGTAGAGGCCGTCGATGACGTCGGCGTACTTGGCGTGGATGACCCGCCTGCGCAGCTTCAGGCTCGGCGTCAGCTCCTGCGTCTCGGCCGTCCACTCGGTTTCGAGCAGCGCCCACCGCTTGACCTGCTGCACCCGGGCCAGCCGGGCATTGGCGGCGTCGACCGCGGCCCCGACCTCCTTCAGGACCGCGTCGTGCGCGGCCAGCTCGGCCGTCGCGGAGAAGCCGATGCCGCGCGAGCGCGCCCAAAACGGCGCGCTCTCGCCGTCGAGGGTGAGGACCGCGACGGGGTAGGGGCGCAGGTCGCCGTAGACGAGGGCCTGCCCGATGAGCGGGTGCTCCTTGAGGTGGGCCTCGATGACGGCCGGCGAGATGTTCTCGCCACCGGAGGTGATGATCAGTTCCTTCTTGCGGTCGACGACACTGAGGAAACCGTCGGCGTCGAGGCTGCCGATGTCGCCGGTGTGCAGCCAGCCGTCGCCGTCGATGAGCGCCGAGGTCTCCTCCGGGCGGTTGAGGTAGCCGGCGGTGTTGAGCGGGCTGCGGGTGAGGATCTCGCCGTCGTCCGCGACCCGGATCTCGACACCGGGCTCGGGGAGACCGACGGTGCCGAGGCGGTAGGCGTCCGGGCTGTTGACGGTGACGGCGGCGGTGGTCTCGGTCATGCCGTACACGTCGACGACCTTGAGGCCGAGCCCGGCGAAGAAGCGCTGCACGTCGAGGGGCAGCGGCGCGGCGCCCGTGGGGGTCCACTCGGCGCGGTCGAAGCCGATCAGGGCGCGCACGACCGACAGGATCTCGGCGTCGGCCCGCTCGTAGGCGGCGCGGATCTCGGGGGTGACGGCGCCGCCGTACTGACCGGCTTCGATGTAGGCGAGGCCGGCCGCCATGGCGGCGCGCACCCGGTCCTGCTGCTCCTGCGGCTGGGTGGCGAGCAGGCCCTGGAGCCTGCCCATCATCTTCTCCCAGACGCGGGGCACGCCGAAGAACATCGTCGGCCGCACCTGGCCGATGACGGCGCCGAGCGTCGACAGGTCGGTGCAGAAGTGCACGTGGGAGATCTGCACGAGCGGCAGGTAGAGGCTGAGGACGCGTTCGGCGATGTGGGCGTAGGTGAGGTAGGAGATCTGGGCGCCGTGCGTCGACAGCGGCAGCCTGCGCGCGCTGGCCTCGATCTCGTACAGGACGTTGCGGTGGGTGAGCGGCACGCCCTTGGGCATGCCGGTGGTGCCTGAGGTGTACAGGACGGTGAGGACGTCCTCGGGGGCGACGGAGCGCCAGCGGGCCTCGACGCCGGCGGGGTCCTCGGCCAGCCGGCGCTCCCCCTCCGCGAGGAAGTCCTCCCACGACAGGAAGCGGGGGTCGTCCCTCGGCGCCCCGTCGAGCATGACGATCCGCCGCAGCCCGCCCAGTTCGCCGAGTACGGGCAGCCAGCGTTCGAGGTCGGCCGGCCCGCCGAGTACGGCGAAGCGCGCGTCGACGTCACCGGCGACGTGGGCGACCTGGTCGGGCGCGAACGTCGAGTAGACGGAGCAGCTCACCCCGCCCGCGTGGACGGCGCCGAGGTCGGCGAGCACGTGCTCGGTGCGGTTGGCCATCATGAGCGCGACGACCTCGCCGGGCCGCAGGCCGAGTCCGGCGAAGGCGGCGGCGATGCGCAGCACGCTCTCGCGGGCCTGGCCGTAGGTGAGGGTGTCCCATCCGCCGCCGGGCGCGGGATCGGAGTAGGCGGGGGAGCCGGGATGGTCCCGGGCCACGCGGTGGAGATGCTCACACAGAGTGAGGCCGGCGATGCTCGCCTCGATCTCGGCACGGACTTCAAGGATCCCGGTCATGCAACCGCCTCCAGACAGTGCGCTGGTCGGATGCATCGCACCACACGGGGCAAAGGGCGGCAAGAGCCCTGCGGGGCAGTAACCGGTCCGTCACGTACAGTGGTTGATCACATGCTTGACGCGGCGTTCGGGGGACGTGCATGAGCGAGGGCGGCAAGACCTTCTTCGGCCATCCGTGGGGTCTGGCGACCCTGTTCGGCACGGAGATGTGGGAGCGCTTCAGCTGGTACGGCCTGCGCGCGATCCTGGCCACGTTCATGGCGGCCTCCCCCGCGGTCGGCGGCCTCGGCATGACGGAGGAGACCGCGCAGGCGGTCGTCGGTGTGTACGGGGCGCTGATCTACCTGGTGGCGCTGCCGGGCGGCTGGGTGGCCGACCGGATCCTGGGCGCGCGGCGCTCGGTGTTCTGGGGTGGTTTCGTCATCATGCTGGGCCACATCAGCATGGCGGTGCCGGTGCGGGGTCCGGCGTTCGTCGCGCTGGGCCTGCTGCTGATCATCGTGGGCACCGGCCTGCTGAAGCCGAACATCTCGGTGATGGTCGGCAAGCTGTACCGCGACGACGAGGACGCCCGCCGCGACTCCGGCTTCTCGCTGTTCTACCTGGGCATCAACCTGGGGGCGTTCTTCGCCCCGATCGTCGTGGGCTGGCTGGCCGCCGACAACCGCTGGCACCTGGGCTTCGGCGCGGCGGCGGTCGGCATGGCGCTGGGCCTGCTGCAGTACGTGCTGGGCCGGGAGAACCTGCGCGGCGTCGGCGACCGGCCGGGTGAGCCGCTCACCCCCGGCGAGCGCACGCGGGTGCTGCGCCTGATGCTGCTGTGCGCGGCGCTCGCGGCGCTCGCGCTGGGGGTGTGGGCGGCCTCCGGCACCTTCACCCTCGACGGGTTCACCCTGGTCGTGACGGTGATCATCCTGGCCGTCCCGATCGTCTACTTCTCCTACGTCATGTACGGCCCGCACGGGCTGAGCGACGACGAGCGCTCGCGGATGAAGGCCTACATCTGGCTGTTCGTCGCGGCGGCCATCTTCTGGATGATCTACGACCTGGCGCCGAGCAAGCTGCTGTTCTTCGCCCAGAACAACACCGACCTGACCCTGTTCGGCGTGCAGATCCAGGCGGCGACCACGCAGGCGTTCAACCCGCTGTTCATCATGATCTTCGTGCCGTTCTTCGCCGCGCTGTGGCTCAAGCTGGGCAACCGGGTGAGCACGCCGCAGAAGTTCGCCTTCGCGCTGATCATGATCGGGCTGAGCTTCGTGGTGATGTCGGTGGCCGCCAAGCTCGCCGAGAGCGGCCGGGTGAGCGTGTGGTGGCTGGTGCTGGTCTACCTGATCCAGGTCTTCGGCGAGCTGTCGCTGAGTCCGGTGGGCCTGTCGGTGACGACGAAGCTGGCGCCGCAGGCGTTCAAGGGGCAGATGCTCGGGGTGTGGTTCATCGCGGTGTCGGTGGGCGACGCGGTGGGCGGGCAGACCGGACGGCTCAGCCGGGTGATGCCGGACACCGCCTACTACCTGGTGCTGGCCGCGATGGCGATCGTCGCGGGCATCGCGCTGCTGCTGTTCGTGCGCAGGCTCAGGGAGATGATGGCCGAGCACCATGTGCCGTCTGTGCCCCCGATCCGGTAGAAATTTCCACCGTGTCAGAGATTCTCGACCTGGCCGGCATCTTCGTGTTCGCGCTGACCGGGGCGCTCATGGGAGTGCGCAAGCGGCTCGACGTGGTCGGCATGGCGGTACTGGCGGAGATGACCGCGCTCGGCGGCGGTGTGGTCCGCGACCTGATCCTGAACGTGCGCCCGGCGGCGTTCGTGAGCCTCGGGTACGTGCTCGTGCCGCTCGCCGCGACGGTCATCGTGGCGTTCTGGCATCCGCACGTGGCCAGGGTGATGCCCGCGATCATGGTGCTGGACGCGGCGGGCCTCGGCCTGTTCAGCGCGGTCGGCACCGAGAAGGCGCTCGACTACGGGCTCAACCCGCTGCACGCGGTGCTGCTCGGGGTGACAACGGCCGTGGGCGGCGGCATGCTGCGCGACATGCTCGCGGGCGAGATCCCGACGCTGCTGTACGACCGGCAGTTGTACGCGGTGCCCGCGATGGCGGGTTCCGCGGCCATGGCCGGGCTGTACGTGACCGACCTGCACGGCTGGCCGGCCACGCTGGCGGCGGCGCTGCTGGCCTTCGGGCTGCGCATCGCGGCGATGCGCTACGGCTGGCGGGCGCCGCTGGCGCGCGGGGTCAGACCGTCGGAATGAGTGTGTCGGCGGGACGGGGACCTACGGGCCCCCGTTCGCGGGCCCTGGCGATGCGTTCGACGGCGTCGGCCAGCACCTGCGGCGGCTGCGTGTACGGCAGCCGCAGGTAGGACTCCAGGGTGCCCTCCAGCCCGAACCAGGGGCCGGGGGCCAGCCGTACGCCGTGGTAGGCGGCGGCCTCGGCGAGGGCGGTGGAGCTCTCGCCCGGCTCCAGGCGGATCCACAGCGTGCCGCCGCCGGGCGGCAGGCTGAAGGCCCATCCGGGCAGGCGCTCGCGCAGCGCGCCCGCGAGCGCCTGCCGTGAGACGCGCAGGGTGCGGCGCCGCTCGGCGCGGGTGGCCTCCAGCCGGTCGAACAGGCGCGCGACCACGAGTTGCTCCAGCACCGGGCTGGCGATGTCGATGGCGGCCCGGTGCTGGGCCAGGCGGCGGGCGAGGGCGGCGGTGGTGCGGATCCAGCCGATGCGCAGCCCGCCCCACCACAGCTTGGAGGCCGAGCCGATGGTGACGACCCGGCTGTCGGTGTCGAAGGCGGCCATGGGCGCGGTGCGCGGCAGGTCGTCGAGGGCGAGTTCGGCCCAGGTCTCGTCGATGAGCAGTGTGGTGCCCGCACGCCGAGCGGCGCCGGCGACGGCGGCGCGGGTGGCCTCGTCCATGAAGGCGCCGGTGGGGTTCTGGAAGTCGGGCATCAGGTAGGCGAGCCGGGCCGCCGACTGCCGCATGGCCCCGGCGACCAGGTCGGGCCGCCAGCCCTCGTGGGAGACGCCGACGGGCACGATGCGCCCGCCGTGCTGGCGGGCCACGTCCATGGCGTGCGTGTACGTCGGCGACTCCACGATCATCGCCTCTCCCCGCCCGAGCAGGACCCCGGTGACGAGTTGGAGGGCGTGCTGGCTGCCGGTGGTGATGAGGATCTGCTCGGGCCGGGTGGCGACGCCGCGTTCGGTGTAGTGGGCGGCCACCCGTTCGCGCAGCTGGGGCAGGCCCATGGGGTGGTAGCCGTTGCCCATGCCGTGGCGGGCGACGTCCTGCGCCGCCTCGGTCATGGCCTCGTGGAGCAGGCTGGGGGCGGGCGGGGCGGCGCAGTGCATCTGCAGCAGCCCGTCGTCGCCGGTGGACAGCCACGGGTTGTCGGCGAGCTCGGCGGGGTCGGGCAGCGCGGTCCAGCTTCCCGCGCCCTGCCTGCTGTCGAGGTAGCCCTGCTCGCGCAGCAGGTCGTAGGCGGAGGTGACGGTGGTGCGGCTGACGTCGAGGGTCTCGGCGAGGTGGCGTTCTGCGGGCATGCGCACGCGGACGGGGATCTGCCCGTCCATGATGAGCGCGCGCACGGACCCGGCGAGGGCCCGGTAGTAGGGGCGGGCCCCGCGTGGCACGTCCACGAGCCTGGCCACCTGGGTCGCACTCAGATACCTCATAAGACCAATTTTCGTGATTGGCTCTGTTATGGCAAGCCGGGGACCTGCCATGGTGTGGCCACTATGAGCCATCAGACCGCTCCTGGCGTGGGGTCGCTGCCCTCCCGGCTGGCCCGCCTCTACTGCGGCCTTGCCCTGTACGGCCTCGGCGTCGCCCTGCAGATCAGCTCCGGCCTCGGTAGCAGCCCATGGGACGCCTTCGCCCAGGGACTGGCCCTCAGGACTGGGCTGACCATCGGCACGATGATCATCGTGGTCGGCGCCCTGGTCATGCTGCTGTGGATCCCGCTCCGGCAGAAGCCGGGCCTCGGCACCATCAGCAACGTCCTGCTCGTCGGCCTGTTCGCCGACGCCGCCCTCTGGCTGCTGCCCGCACCGCACCACTGGAGCCTGAGCTGGGGCTACACGCTGGGCGGCGTGGTCGTGATCGCCTTCGCCACCGTCCTGTACATCGGCGCCGGAATGGGTGCCGGCCCGCGCGACGGCCTCATGATCGGCCTGGTGCGCCTGGGGCTGTCGGTCCGGCTGGCCCGCTTCCTCCTGGAGGCGAGCGTCCTCACCGCAGGGTGGTTGCTCGGCGGGGTCGTCGGCCTCGGCACGCTGGTGTTCGCGCTGGCCGTCGGCCCCATGACCCAGCTGTTCACCCGCTGGTTCCCCCTGAACTGACCTCGGGACAGCGGTCTGCGATGACGCGACATCGCCGACCGCTGCCCCGAGGTCACCCGTCAACCGAGTAGCGTCGGTCCCATGCGTATCGAGGACTACGCCCTGATCGGAGACATGCAGTCGGCCGCGCTCGTCGGGCGCGACGGCTCCATCGACTGGCTGTGCCTGCCCAGGTTCGACTCGCCGTCCTGCTTCGCCTCGCTGCTCGGCAGCGAGCGCAACGGGCACTGGTGGCTCGGGCCCACCGGCCGCAAGCACGCCACCAGGCGCAGGTACCGGCCGGACACCCTCATCCTCGAAAGCGAGTGGGACACGCCGACGGGGACCGTCCGGGTGATCGACTTCATGCCGCCGCGCGACGTCAACCCGGACGTGGTGCGCATCGTCGAGGGCGTGTCGGGCAGCGTGGAGGTCTCGACGGTGCTGCGTGTGCGTTTCGACTACGGCCGGATCGTGCCGTGGGTGCGCCGTACGGACGGGCATCTGCAGGCGGTGGGCGGGCCGGACTCGGCGTGGCTGCACTCGCCGGTGCCGCTCAAGGGCGGCGACTACGCCCACCGCGCCACCTTCCACGTCAAGGAGGGCGAGCGGCTGCCGTTCGTGTTCACCTGGCACCCCTCCCACCAGAGCATGCCGGCCGAGATCTCGGCGGAGGAGCAGCTTCACGAGACCGAGAGCCTGTGGACCGAATGGGTCTCCCAGTGCAGCTACGACGGGCCGCACCGGGAGGCCGTGGTCCGGTCGCTGATCACGCTGAAGGCGCTCACGTACGCGCCGACCGGCGGCATCGTGGCCGCCGCCACCACGTCCCTGCCGGAGGACCTCGGCGGAGTGCGCAACTGGGACTACCGCTACTGCTGGCTGCGCGACGCCACGATGACGGTGGACGCGCTCATCAGCTCCGGCTACATCGACGAGGCCGCCGACTGGCGGGCCTGGCTGCTGCGCGCCATCGCGGGCCGTCCCCAGGACCTGCAGATCATGTACGGCGTCGCCGGCGAGCGCCGCCTGCCCGAACTGGAGCTCGACTGGCTCGACGGCTACGAGGACTCCCGGCCGGTGCGCATCGGCAACGGCGCCGTCGAGCAGTTGCAGCTCGACGTGTACGGCGAGGTCATGGGCTCGCTGTACACCGCCAGGACCAAGGGCCTGGGCGCGGACGAGCGCGCCTGGTCGATCCAGCGGGAACTGCTCGACTACGTGGCCGAGCACTGGGACGAGCCGGACGAGGGCCTGTGGGAGGTGCGCGGCCCGCGCCGCCACTTCACCCACTCCAAGGTCATGTGCTGGGTGGCGCTCGACCGCGCGGTCAGGTACGTGGAGGAGTTCGGCAGGACCGGCCCGGTCGCCAAGTGGAGGGAACTGCGCGACACCGTCCACGCCGAGATCTGCGACAAGGGCTACGACCCGGTGCGCAACACCTTCACCCAGTCGTACGGCTCGACGGAGCTGGACGCCTCGCTGCTGCTCATCCCGCTCGTGGGCTTCCTGCCGATCGACGACCCCCGGGTCGCGGGCACGGTGGCGGCCATCGAGAAGGAGCTGCTGTCCGACGGTTTCGTGCTGCGTTACCCGGTGGCCGAGGCCAACGACGTGGACGGCCTGCCCGGGGCCGAGGGCGCGTTCCTGGCGTGCAGCTTCTGGCTGGTCGAGGTGATGGCGATGCAGGGGCGCAAGAAGGAGGCGGAGGAGCTGTTCTGCCGCCTGCTCGCGCTGCGCAACGACCTCGGGCTGCTGGCGGAGGAGTACGATCCGCGCTACGAGCGGTTGGTGGGCAACTTCCCCCAGGCTTTCAGCCACGTGCCTCTCGTGCACGCGGCCCGCGCGCTGTCGTAGCCGACAGCAGTTCGCGCGTGTAGGGGTGCGACGGGAAGAGGAAGACCTCCTCCGCGTCGCCCTCCTCGACCACCCGGCCGTCCTTCATGACCAGGACGCGGTCGCTGATCCGGCGGATCACGCCGAGGTCGTGGGAGACGAACACCAGCGCGGTGCCGTCCTCCTGCTTGAGGCGGGCGAGCAGGTCGAGCACCTGGGCCTGGATGACGACGTCGAGGGCGGAGACGGGCTCGTCGCAGACGAGGACGTCGGGGCGGGGGCCGAGCGCCCTGGCGATGGCGACGCGCTGGCGCTGGCCGCCGGACAGCTCGCGCGGGTGGCGGGCGGCGTGTTCGGGGCCGAGCCCGACGCGGGCGAGCAGGTCGAGGACGGCCTGCTCGCGGCCCGCCGCCGGGAGGGGTTCGCCGACGACGCGGGCGACGGTGTAGCGGGGGTCGAAGGAGCCGAGCGGATGCTGGGAGACGACCTGGATCCGGTGGCATCGCCGCCTCCTGGCCTTCTCCGGCAGGCCGCTCCACGGCTGCCCGTGCAGCAGCACCTGTCCGGTCGCGGGTTCGAGGAGGCCGAGCAGCAGGCGGGCGAGCGTGGTCTTGCCCGAACCGGACTCGCCGACGACGCCCAGGGTCTCGCCGCCGCGCAGCGTGAGGGAGACGTCGCGGACGGCGTGGCGGGAGCCGTAGGAGTGGCCGAGCCCGGTGGCGCTGAGGACGGGCGCCGCCGCCGAGGGGACCGCCGGGCGGGCGGCGCGGCCGGAGGGGACGGCATCGAGCAGGGCGCGGGTGTAGGGGTGCCGGGGGTCGGTGAGCAGCCGGTCGGCGGGTCCCTGCTCGACGACCCGGCCCTCGCGCATGACCAGGACGTGGTCGGCGAGCGCGGCGACCACGGCCAGGTCGTGGCTGATCAGCAGCAGCGCGCCGCCCTGCGCGGTGCGGGCGGCCAGCAGGCGCAGGATCTGCGCCTGGACGGTGGCGTCGAGCGCGGTGGTCGGCTCGTCGGCGATGAGCAGCGGCGGGTCGGCGGCGACCGCGGAGGCGATGAGGGCGCGCTGGCGCAGGCCGCCGGACAGCTGGTGGGGGTACTGCGCGGCCCTGGTGCGCGGCTCCGGGACGCCGACGGCGGTCAGGAGCCTGACCGCCTCCTCGGCGCGGCGGGAGCGCGGAACACGCCCGGCGATCCTGAGCGTCTCGGCGATCTCGGCGCCCACGGTCCGCAGCGGGTCGAGAGAGCCGAGCGCATCCTGGAGCACCAGCCCGGCGAAGCGCCCTCTGACGGCCCGCCAGTCGCGCTCGGTGAAGGCGCGCGCGTCCCGGCCGCCGACCTCGAAGCGGGTGGAGTCGACCTCGGCGCCGGACAGGCCGAGCAGCGCGCGGGCGGTGACGCTCTTGCCGGAGCCGGACTCGCCCACGAGCGCCACGCACTGACCTGCGGAGATCTCCAGGGACAGGCCGCTCACCACCTCCTTGCCCGGTCCGAAACGGGCGCGCAGGTTCTCGACGCGCAGCAGGGTCATGCGGCTCTCCCCTCGAAGCGACGTTGCAGACGGCGGCCGAGCACAGTCAGGCAGACGACGGTCACGACGATGGCGGCGGCCGGGAACAGCGCCTCCCACCAGGCCACCCTCAGGTAGTTGCGCGCCTCGGACAGCATCGAGCCCCACTCGGGGGCGGGCGGCTGCGGGCCCATGCCGAGGAAGCTGAGGCCGGAGGTGGCGATGATCGCCTGGCCCATGCCGATGGTGGCCAGCACCGGCAGCGGGCCGAGGACGTTCGGCAGCACGTGGCGGGTGGTCAGCGCGGTGCGGGTCAGGCCGAAGGTGACGGCCTGCTCGACGTAGGCGGCGCGCCGTACGACGAAGGTCTGGGCGCGGATCACCCGCGCGTACGTCGGGATCTGCGCGATGCCGATCGCGAACACCACGTTCGCGGTGCCCGGCCCGGTGACGGCGATGACGAGCAGCGCGAGCAGCACCTCGGGGAAGGTGGACAGCACGTCGAAGGCCCGCGACAGCGCCTCGTCCAGCCACCGGGGCGCGAGCCCGGCCGACAGGCCGAGCATCACCCCGGCGCCTGCGGCGAGCGCGACGGCGGCGGCGCCGAGCGTCAGTGAGTGGGCGGCGCCGTGGACGACCCTGGCCAGCAGGTCGCGGCCGAGGTGGTCGGTGCCGAACCAGTGGCCGGGGCCGGGTGGGCGCAGCGCCGCGAGCGGGTCGGCGGCCAGCGGGTCGGTGGCCAGGCCGATGCAGACCAGCCCGGCCGCGACGGTGGCGAGGAGGGCGGCCAGCCGCATCAGGCGCCTCGCAGCCTCGGGTCGATGACCCGGTAGAGCAGGTCGAGCAGGGTGCTGATGACGACGTACACGGCTGCGGAGACGACCACGACGGCCATCACGACCGGCAGGTCGCCTCCGGTGACGGCCTCGACCGCGACCTGGCCGAGCCCCGGACGGCCGAACAGCGTCTCGACGATGACCGCGCCGCCGAGCAGCGCGCCGGTGAACCAGCCGGTGAGCGTCACGGCGGGCACCAGCGCGTGCCGCAGGGCGTGCCTGGCGACGACGGCGCGCTCGCTCAGCCCGCGCGAGCGGGCGGTGAGCGCGAACGGCTGCTCCAGCGCGCGTTCGAGGCCCTCGCGCAGTACCTGGCCGAGCACCCCGGCGATCGGCAGGCCCAGCGCCAGCGCGGGCAGCACGAGCGCCGGGGCGCCGTCCGCGCCCGAGACCGGGAACCAGCCGAGGGTGAAGGAGAACAGCGCGAGCAGCAGGGTGCCGATGACGAACGGCGGCACCGACACCGCGAGCAGTTCCCCCGCCGAGGCCAGGCGCCGGGGCCAGCGGGAGCGGCCCGCCGTGAGGAGCGCGAGCGCCAGCGCCAGGACGACGCCGGTGGCCGCGGCGGCCAGCGTCAGCTCGGCGGTGGGTCCGAGCTGGCCGAGCAGGATCTCGCCGACGCCGCGCTGGAGCTGGTAGGAGCGGCCGAGGTCGCCGTGGAGCAGCCGCCACAGGTAGGCGAGGTACTGCACGAGCGGCGGCCGGTCGAGGCCCCATTCCGCGGCGACGGCGGCGCGGACCTCGGGGGTGGCGACACCGTCGCCGACGAGGTTGTCGACGGTGTCGCCGGGGGCCAGCAGCAGTGCCGCGTAGGCGGTCGTGGCCGCGGCCCACAGCACCGCGAGGCAGGTGAGCAACCGCCTCATGCGGCCACGCGCACGTCGTAGGCGCTCGCCGGGGTGCCGGACACCGGGTCGAAGCCGAGCCCCTGCACTCCGGTACGGGAGGCGAGCTGGTCCGACGGCACGTACAGCGGCAGCACCAGGGCCTCCTCCGCCACGACCAGCCGCTGCACCCGGGCGTACAGTTCGCGCCGGTCGGCGTTCTTCACGCCGGACGCGGCCGTGGCGAGCCAGGAGTCCAGCCGCTCGTCGGTGTACTTCGTCCGGTTGATCGGCCCGTCGGAGGTGAAGATCAGGTTGAGTGCGGAGCCGCCGTCGGTGTCGCCGCGCGAGTTCTCGAACACCTCGTAGTCGCCGGCGTCCCAGGCACGCTGGGCGCTGCCCTGGTCGGCCGCCGTGATCCGGAAGTCGATGCCCGCGCTCTGCTTGACCTGCGCCTGTACGGCCTGCGCCAGCACGTCGCGCCGGTCGCGCACGTACGGCGCCGAGGTGACCATGCGCACGGTCAGCCGCCTGCCGTCCTTGATCCGGTAGCCCTCGGCGTCGCGCTCGCTCCACCCGGCCGCGTCCAGCAGGCTCGCGGCCTTCGCGGCGTCGCCGGAGTAGCCGCCCGCGAGGCCCGGGTCGTAGAAGGGGCCGCTCTGGGCGAGCACGCTCCACGCCCGTGCCGCCCTGCCCTGGTAGACGGAGGCGAGGACCCGGTCCACGTCCACGGCCTCGCGGAAGGCCTGGCGGACCCGTTTGTCGTCGAAGGGCGGCCGGGCGGTGTTGAAGTAGTAGGAGAAGGCGGTGCCCGAGTTGAGCGCGGAGGCGAAGACCAGGTTCGGGTCCTTCTCCACCAGCCCGATCTCGGTCGCGGGCACGCCCTCGATCACCTGGACCTGGCCGGAGGTGAGGGCGCCCACCCGGACGGCCGCCTCGGGCAGGAACCGGTAGGTGATCTCGCCGAGGTGGGCGGGGCCCTGGTGGGCGGCGCCGGCGGGCGCCCAGGCGTAGGCGGGGTTGCGGCGGTATCTGACCTCCTGCCCCTTGACGTACCTGTCCAGGATGAACGGGCCGGTGCCGACGACGTCGGGGCCGCCCGCCTTGAGGTCGCGCGCGGTCCTGAGGGACTTCGGGGAGACCTGGGCGCCGTGCGGCGAGGCCAGGAAGTCCAGGAACAGGCCGTCCGGGCGCTTGAGCCGGATCCTGACGGTGGCGGGGTCGAGCACGTCGGCTCCGGCGAAGGCGTCGAGTTGGACGGCGACGGCGGCCGGGTTGTAGCCGGGCACGCGGAACTGGTCGAGGTTGGCCTTCACGGCGGCGGCGTCGAACTTCTCGCCATCGTGGAAGGTGACGTCGTCGCGGAGCCGGAAGGTGTAGGTCAGGCCGTCGTCGGCGATCTTCCACGACGTGGCGAGCCAGGGGATGAAGGCCCCGGTCCTGTCGCGGGCGACGAGGGCGTCGAACTGGTTGAACACCAGCAGCCTGGCTTTGTTCTGGGTCCACACGTGCGGGTTGAACGTGACGGGCTCGGTCTCCACCGCCCAGATCAGGCTGTCCCCGGGTGGCGCGGCCCCGGCCCCGCTCCGGGCGCAGGACGTGCTGAGGAGGACCAGGGCCGCGAGCGCGGCGAGCAGCCTCACGCGCCGGTTCCGGAGGGGTCGAACAGGTCAACGGGCATCGCTTTCGCCTTTCCGCCACGCCTCGGCCAGCAGTTCGTACGAGCGCACGCGGTCGGCGTGCGCGTGGGTGATGGTCGTGACCAGGAGTTCGTCGGCGCCGGTGACCGCGCGCAGGGTTCGCAGCCGCCTGAGGACCGTACGCGGCGAGCCGACGAACCGCGTGTCGACCCGGTCGCCCACGAGGCTCCGGTCGGCGCTCTCCCTGGCCGCCCGCGCGGGCGTCGGGTAGGGCTGGGCGCCGCGCCCGGCGCGGATGTCGGCCACCCACAGCCCGTACGGCGACCCCAGCAGCGCGGCCTCCTCGTCGGTCGGGGCCACGAGCACGTCCGCCGAGACGATCACGTACGGCTCGGCCAGCGCCGCCGACGGCCGGAACGCCGCCCGGTAGGCGTCGACGGCCTCCAGCACGGTGGCGGGGCTGACGTGGTAGTTGGCCGCGAAGGGCAGCCCCCTCTCGCCCGCCACCCGGGCGCTCTGCCCGCCGCTGCTGCCGAGGATCCACACCTCGACGTCGGCGTTCTCCCCGGGGACCGCGTGCGCCTCCTGCCCCTCCGGCCCCTTGAAGGTGCCGGACAGGAAGGCGAGGATGTCGTCGACCTGCTCGGCGAAGGCGGGGGTACGGGCGCCGGGCTGCTGGAGCAGCCCTGCCTGGAAGGCCAGCCGAGGGTCGGCGGCCAGCACCGACCAGTCGAAGGCCGGGGGGATCAGCAAGCCGCCCACCTCCCGTCCGCCGTCCGGCCGCCCGTCTGTCGTGACCTGCCCCCGGGTCGCGGGCGACACGCTGCCCTCAACCGTCACACGGCTCTCACCTGCGAAATCACCAGGAGGTTCCGCAGAATCCCGCGTATCGGGCGTTCCGGCGCCCCGGTCACCGGAAGGCGGGAAGCGGCCGCCCGAGCGGCCGAGCCCGAGGTCGAGGCGGCCCGGGTGCAGGGCGTCGATCAGGCCGAACTGCTCCACGACGGACACCGGCGTCTGATGCCCGAGTTGCACCGCGCCGGAGCCGAGCCGGATGCCGGTGGTGGCCCCGGCCAGCAGGGCGATCAGGACGGCGGGCGCGGAGGCGGCGACGCCGGGGGCGAAGTGGTGCTCGGCCACCCAGTAGCGGCGGTAGCCGAGGTCGTCGGCCCTGCGGGCCAGGTCAACGGTGTGGGCGAGGGCGTCGGAGACCGTACCGCCCGAGAGGACGGGGGCTAGGTCGAGGACCGACAGCGGCAGTGTCATGGCGCGCCTCCGGGGAAGGGCCTGCTGGGGATCTCCTTGCGCAGCACGGGGGCGATCTCGCTCTGGAAGAGTTCGAGCGAGGCGCGGTGCTGCCTGGGGGTCAGGCCGTCGGCGTCGGCGTGCAGGTGCATCACCTCGTGCCCCAGCCTGTCGTGGTAGCGGTGGATCTTCTCGGCGATCTGCGCCGGGCTGCCGACGAGCAGCGAGGAGCGTTCGATCGCGTCCTCCAGGGTGGTGAAGACGGGTTCGGCGCCGAGCGAGCGCAGCAGCGCGAGCCTGGCCTCGAAGATCGGCCGGTAGGTCGCGGTGGCCTCCTGTGAGGTCCTGGCGGCGTAGAACCCGGCACTGCCGGCGCCCACGAGCGCGTCGGCGGGGTCGTGGCCGTGGTGGGCCCAGCGCTCGCGGTAGTGGGCGACGAGTTCGGCGTACGGCTCGACGGGGTGGCTGACGTTGGCGGAGAAGATCGGGTCGCCGTGGCGGGCGGCCAGTTCGACGGACTCGCGGCTGGTGGCGCTGCCGTGCCAGATCCGGATCCGGGGCTGCAGCGGGCGCGGCAGCGCCTGTGCCGCCTCCAGCGGCGGGCGGAAGCGGCCCTGCCAGGTGACGTGGTCCTCCGCCCACAGCCGCCGCAGCAGTTCGTAGCCCTCGCGGTTGCGTTCCCACTGGTCCTCGGGGGTGATGTGGAACAGCTTGGCCTGCGCGGCCCCGTTGCCCTTGCCGATGATGAGTTCCAGGCGCCCGCCGGACAGGTGGTCGAGGGTGGCGTAGTCCTCGTAGGCGCGGACGGGGTCGAGCAGGCTCAGCGTGGTGACGGCGGTGAAGAGGCGGATGGTGTCGGTGCGGGCGGCGATGTGGCTGAGGACGACGGGCGGCGAGGAGGACAGAAAGGGCCGTTCGTGGCGCTCGCCGACGCCGAAGCCGTCGAATCCGAGTTCTTCGGCGAGCACGGCACCGGCGACGACCTCGCGCAGCCGCTCGGTGACCGGTTGCGCGCCGGTGTGCGCGATCAGGGTGATGGCCAGGAACTTCAATCGAGCCCCTCTCCGAATTACCTATATAAAAGGTAGGAAAAGGAGGGTTAATTGTCAACGCAGGAACGCGGGCGAGGGGATGGCGGGGAACGGATTGTCGGGCAGGAGCAGAGTGCGGCGCACCTCGCCCTCCTGCTCGGCGGCGTCGAGGTGCAGCAGCGCGGCGCCGATCCCGGCCGCGCCGAGCAGATAGCCGGTGTCCGCGCTCACCTCTCCCGGCCGCAGCCGCCGGTAGGCCTGGTACCAGCGCAGCCCGGCGGCGTCCCGGTGGGCGCGGCCGATCAGGTGCTCGGCCAGCGCCCGCGCATACTCCCGGTACGGCTCGCGCCCGGTGACCGACCACAGCCCGACGAACAGCTCCAGCAGGCCCGCCAGCCCGCAGCACTGGCAGGCGGTGTTCCACAGCCCGGCGCTCTGCCGGTACGGCACCCCGCTGGCGATCACCCCGTGCGCGAGCCGCTCCACCCAGTCGAGGTCGGCGGGGTCGCCCGCGACCCGGTACAGCTCGTAGAACATCCGGGCGGCCCCGGCGGAGCCGGAGCAGTAGCCGAGGTAGTGCAGCCCTCTGCCCTGGGGCAGGTGGTGGGGCACGTAGGCGCACCGGTCGGCGACGGTGGCCACCGAGCGGACGAACCCGGCACCGCGCCGCGCGGCCTCAAGGAAGGCCGTCTCGCCGGACACGCCGTACAGGCGAGCGAGCAGGAACGCGGTCCCCGACGTGCCCATGAGGAAGCCGGGGGCGACCGCGTCCGAGGGGATCCCCGGGCAGTCGCCGAAGCGGTGTCCTGGGACGGCCAGCCGCGCCACCCGCTCGCCCGCCTCCAGCGCGAGTTCCTCGTAGCGGGGGACGCCGAGCATGGTGGCGGCGCGCAGCAGGCCGAGGATGATGCCGCCGTCGCCGCGCTGGGCCGGGTCGCCCGTCCAGCCGGGCCCGTCGGCGAAGACCCGCGCGCTCGCGGCCACCCGGTCGGCGACGGCCCGCGCCTCCTCCTCGAAGCCCTCCTCCGGCAGCTCCCAGCCGGCCTCGGTCAGGGCGAACAGCGTCCCGGTGATGCCGTGGTGGAGGGTCAGGTCAGGCTGCTCGCGCCAGGTCGCGGCCAGGAACCGGCCGCCCCGCCTGGCCTCGTCGAGATAGGCTTCGTGTCCGGAGGCGGCGGCCAGTTCAAGGAAGAACGGCACGATTCCGGCGGCGCCCGCGTACAACGAGGCGGGGTCCGAGGCGGTGAAGGCCGATCTGCCGCGACGGTCGGGGTTGGCCCGCCAGTGCCGCCCGAGGCCCGAGGACACTCCGGCGGTCCGGATCCAGCGTCCGGCCAGGATGGCCGCGTTCAACGGGGTGATGGTCCGCTCGTGGCTCACAAGCCGACTATCCCACACATTTGGTAGGAAATTAAGGTAATAACCGTGTGCCGTCACACCGACGGGCACCCGTGGGACTCAGACGGCCAGGCGGGCCAAGACCTGCGCGAACTCCGCCGGAGGCGACACCACCAGCCGGGCCTGGCCGTCGTGCAGCACGATGTCGGCCCGCAGGTGCGTCAGACGACCCCCGTGCCACCAGTAGACCTGGTCGCTCAGCCCGTCCTCGCGCGCCGCGAACAGCCGCAGGCGCTCGATCGCGCGGACCACGCCGATGCCCTCCACCGGGTGCACCACCAGGGTCCGGGCGTCGGGCAGCGCGACGAGGACGCCGTCGGAGGGCAGCGGCAGATAGGCGCCCAGCCAGCGCAGATGGGTCGCGGCCGACGGGCTCGGCCCGCTCAGCCGGATCACCGGGGTCCCCGCGAGGTCCATCGGCTCGGCCGCCAGCCGCTCGTGCTCGCGGACGTTGCGGGTGGCCCGTTCCAGCGCCTGCCCGCTCGGCAGCGGCCAGCAGCCCGCCTCCTCCGGCCGCACCGGGCGCGCGGCGACCGTGAGGAGCTCGACCAGGTCGCCGTTGAGGTGGCGGCCCACCACCCGGGTCAGGTCCGGCACGTCGTCGACCGCCTCCACCCGGGTCCGCAGCAGGCCCCCGACCTGGTCGAGGTCGCAGACGTCCAGGCGGTCACCGGCCGCGGCGACCGCGTTGGCGAGGTGCTCGGAGACCAGCATCGGCCAGTCCTCCCTGGCCCGGCGCCCGGCCTCACGACGCAGGCCCTTGAGGCGGACGACGATCTGCCTGCCGCCGCCCAGGGTCAGGCTGGCGCCGTCGGGCGCGAAGGAGCAGCTGTAACCGCGCGAGTCTGCGACGAGGGCCAGCAGCGAATCGAGGTCGACGTCCCCGGGCGGCCGATGGGGCGGCTCACGCCTGAAGAATTTCACGCGCTCTGCCCTTTCCTGTCAGATTCGTCCCCCTTGCGTCCTCTTACCTTGCCGCGTGCGCGCCGTGGAACCGACCAGCCAGGGAGCACGATTCGGTATCGATAGCACCAAGCGCACCAAGCCAAAGGCTCAGCTGCGGGCTGCCGTGACCGACGGCAAGCCCGGCCAGCACGGGGACTCCGAGCGGCAGCAACCTGTCTTGAAGAACCGGCAGCGGGTCGCCGCAGCCCTCCCATGATCCGAGCGCCACCCCGAGCACCCCGTCGAAGGCTCCGGAGTGCAACAACTGGGTCAGCATTCGGTCGATCCGGTACGGCGCCTCCCCGATGTCCTCAAGGAAGACGATCTTCCCGGCGAAGGCGGGCGGCCAGCGGGTGCCGCACATCGACGCCAGGATCGACAGGTTGCCGCCCACGACCGGCGCCTTCACCCGGCCGGGCGACAGCACCGCCGTGCCGCCGATCGGCGGAGGGGGGCCGGTGAAGGCGGCCAGCAGGTGCTCCCACGTCGCGGGCTCCGGCCCGTCCTCGCCGGCGAGGACGTCGCAGGCGGGCATCGGGCCGTGCAGGGTCGGCACGCCCAGTTCCAGGCCGAAGACGTGGTGCAGGGCGGTGATGTCGCTGGATCCGACCAGCGTCTTGCGGTCGGCCGCACGCATCGCGTCCCAGTCGAGCAGGTCGAGCAGGCGGGCGGCGCCGTACCCGCCCCGGGAGCAGAAGACCGTGGTCACGGCCGGGTCGCACCAGGCGGCCTGCAGGTCGGCGGCGCGGGCGGCGTCGCCGCCCGCCAGGTAGGGCAGGCCCGCGCGGTCCAGGGCGTGCTCGCCGACGACGACGTCGGCGCCGAGCGCAGCGAGACGGGCGGCGCCCCTGCGCAGCCGGGCGGGGTCGGCCGGACCGGACGGCGAGACGATCGCCACCCGCTCACCCGGCCGCATCGACGAGTTCCTTCACCAGCGCGGGCAGGGCCGACCCGATGGGCTCCGAGACGACCCGGTGGGCCTGCCCGTCGTACGGCGTCGGCTCCGCGTTCATGATCAGCAGAGTGGCACCCGCCGCCAGCGCCTCGCCGCAGAGCCCGGCGGCGGGCTGCACGGTCAGCGAGGTGCCGATCGCGACGAACAGGTCGCAGTCGTGGGCGGCGTCGAGCGCGGCCTGCAGGACGGCGGGCCGCAGCGACTGGCCGAAGGAGATCGTGTCGGCCTTCTGGATACCGCCGCAGCGCGGGCACGGCGGGTCGGACTCCCCCGCCTCGACCCGATCGAGGACCTCGCGCATCGGCGTGCGCAGCTCGCACGCGAGGCAGACCGCATGGTGGATCGTGCCGTGCAGCTCGACGACCTTGGCGGCCGAGTTGCCCGCCCGCACGTGCAGGCCGTCGATGTTCTGGGTGACCAGCGCCCGCAGCAGTCCGGCCCGCTCCAGTTCGGCCAGCGCCGCGTGGCCCGCGTTGGGCTCGGCCGTCCAGGCGGCGTGCTCGCGCCGGTCGATCCACGCCTGCCGCCGCACCTCCGGGTCGGCCGTGTAGTCGCCGATCGTGACCCGCCGCTGCGCGGCGGGATCCTTCGTCCACACGCCCTGCGGGCCTCGGAAGTCGGGAATGCCGGAGTCGGTGGAGATTCCGGCCCCGGTGAGTACGGTCACTTTCACCCTGGAAACGGTGTCACACTTGGATGCCGTATGCGACTTCCGCCCCACATCCTCGTGGTCAACGGCATCAAGGTCCGCAGGCCGGTCTTCCTGCTGGGAGCACCGCACTCCGGCGCGGATCTGGTGGGCCGCGTGCTGAAGCGCTCGCCCGGCTTCCATGTGACGATGGGCCGCGCGAGCGTGGCGCACGTGGTGTACGCCTTCGCCCGCAGGCCCTCCATAGCCGAGGGCTCCGGAGCCTCCCGGGTGCTGCGCGACGCGCTCGCCGAGTCGTGGCAGGTGCTGCACGGCTCCTGCGGCCAGTGCGCCGCCCCCTGCCGGGAGGCGGGCGGCGTGACCGGGCTCGGGCCGTGCGTGGCCACCGCCTCGGTGACCAGGTTCGGCGACGCCAGCCCCGACCTGCTCTACGCAGCGCCCGTACTCAGGCAGGCCTTCCCCGACGCCAGGTTCGTGCAGCTGCTGCGCGACGGCCGCGACGTGGTCGTCGACATGCTCGCCGACCCGGCGTGCCTGGCGTGGTTCAAGCCGGTGATGCTGAGCGAGGGCACCGAGTTCCCCAACGCCTTCCTCGGCCTCAACCGCGACGAGCACCGCGAGCGCTGGAAGGACCTGCCCCCGGCGGGCAAGTCGGCGCTGCGCTGGCGCAGCGCCGTACGGCTGAGCGCCGGACTGCGGCGGGAGGTGCCGGAGGAGCAGTTGCTGACGCTGCGCTACGAGGACCTGGTGCGCAAACCCGCCGACACCGTCGCCGCGCTGTCCGAGTTCCTGGAGACGCGGATCTCCCGGGTCGCGTTGTACGGCAGGCGGCTGCCGCAGGTCGGCTCGTGGCGGATCGGGCTGCGGGCCCCCGACCGCGCCCTGGTCGAGAAGGTGGCCCGCGAGGAGCTCACGCGGCTGGGCTATCTGTCGAGCTGAACTGGGTGCGGTACAGCTCCGCGTAGAGCCCGCCGCGCGCCAGCAGTTCCTCGTGGCGGCCCCGCTCGGCGATACGGCCGTCCTGGACGACGAGGATCTCGTCGGCCTCCCTGATCGTCGACAGGCGGTGGGCGATCACCAGCGAGGTGCGCCCGGCCAGGGCGGTCTTCAGCGCCTGCTGGACCGCGGCCTCGGACTCGGAGTCGAGGTGGGCGGTGGCCTCGTCGAGGACCACCACACGCGGCGCCTTCAGCAGCAGCCGGGCCAGCGCCAGGCGCTGCTTCTCCCCGCCGGACAGGCGGTAACCCCGGTCGCCGACGACCGTGTCGAGTCGCTCGGGCAGCGCCTCGACCACATCGGCGATGCGCGCGGCCCGCAGCGCCGCCCAGATCTCCTCCTCGTCCGCCTCCGGCCTGGCGTAGCGGAGATTGGCACCGATCGTGTCGTGGAACAGGTGGGGGTCCTGCATGACGACCCCGATGGTGTCGCGCAGCGAGGCGTGGCGGGCCTCGCGGACGTCGAGCCCGTTGACGCGGACCGCGCCCGTGTCGGCGTCGTACAGCCGGGAGACCAGGGAGGCGATGGTGGTCTTGCCGGCGCCGGAGGGGCCGACCAGCGCGACCAGCCGCCCCGGGGCGGCTGTGAACGACACGCCCTTGAGCACGGGGTGGGAGGGACCGGTGTCCTGCCTGGCCACCGACTCCAGAGAGGCCAGCGAGACCTCCTCCGCCGCCGGGTAGCGGAAGCCGACGTCGTCGAACTCGATCGTGACCGGCCCGTCCGGCACCGGGCGGGCGCCGGGACGCTCGGCCACCATGGGCTTGAGGTCGAGCACCTCGAAGACGCGGTCGAAGCTGACCAGCGCGGTCATCACGTCCACGTGCACGTTGGACAGCGAGGTGAGCGGGCCGTACAGGCGCATGAGCAGCGCGGTCAGGGCGACCAGGGTGCCGAGTTCGAAGACGCCCTCGGTGGCGAGGACGCCGCCGATGCCGTAGACGAGGGCGGTGGCCAGCGCCGCGACCAGGCCGAGGGCGACGCGGAAGACGGTGCCGTACATGCTGGTGACGATGCCCACGTCGCGCACCCGGGCGGCGCGGGAGCCGAAGTGCTCGGTCTCCTCCTCAGGGCGGCCGTACAGTTTGGCGACCATCGCGCCCGCGACGTTGAAGCGCTCGGTCATCACCGAGCTCATCTCGGCGTCGAGCCGCATCTGCTCGCGGGTCAGCGCGGACATGCGGCGGCCCACCCATTTGGCGGGCACCACGAAGATCGGCAACAGCACCAGTGCCACCAGTGTGACCTGCCACGACAGGGCGATCATCGCGCCGAGGACGAGCACCAGGCTGATCACGTTGGACACGACGGACGACAACGTGCTGGTCAGCGCCCGCTGTGCGCCGATGACGTCGGTGTTGAGCCGGGAGACCAGGGCGCCGGTCTGCGCGCGCATGAAGAAGGCCACCGGCATGCGCTGCACGTGGTCGAAGACCTCCGTGCGCAGGTCGTAGATGAGGCCCTCGCCGATGCGCGCGGAGAACCACCGCTGCGCCAGCGTGAGCCCGGCGTCCAGCAGCGCCAGCGCGGCGATCGCCACCGCCAGGCCGACGACGACGGTGGGCCGCTTGGGCAGGATGCCGTCGTCGATGATCGCCTTCATCAGCAACGGGTTGGCCACCACGATGACCGCGCCCAGCACCACCAGCAGCAGGAAGAACGTGATCTGCCGCCGGTGGGGCGCGGCGTACGCGGCGATCCGCCGCACCGTGCCCGGCCGGAGCCGCTGCTTCATGACCGACTCGTCGCGGCGCAGCGTCCGCATCACCTGCGGGCCGAACCCGCCACCCATCATCGTCATCGTCTGGCTACAGCACCCGCGGGGGCGCTGATGATTCCCGCTCAGCTCCCGGCGAACAACGCCCTGAGCCTCGCGGCCTGCTCCGTGCGCTCCGCGGCGCTCTGCTCCTCCAGGGTGCGCAGGCGCGCTCCCTGGAGGAGACGTTTGGTGGCCACGGCCGCATCCCTGTTGGTCGACAGCAGCTGCGCGGCCTTGTCGTGTGCCGCCCGCGCCAGTTCGGCGGGCGCGACGACCTGCTCGGCCAGCCCGATCCGGTACGCCTCCTGGGCCTCGACGACCCTCGCGGTCAGGCACAGGTCGATCGCCTTGGCCAGGCCCACCAGCTCGACCAGCGGCTTGGTGCCGGTCAGGTCGGGAACCAGACCCAGTGCGGGCTCCTTCATGCAGAACCTGACGTCGTCTGCCACGATCCGAAGATCGCAGGCGAGCGCGAGCTGGAATCCGGCGCCGATCGCGTGACCCTGCACGGCCGCGATCGAGACGATCTCCGGACGGCGAAGCCAGAGGAAACCCTGCTGCGCCTGTTCGATCCGCCTGTCGAGCGAGTCTGAGTCCTGCCGGGCGACAGAGCCGAACGAGCCCTGACCTGGCACCCCCTCCGGGGTGAACATCCGCAGGTCGATGCCTGCCGAGAAGGACGGTCCCTCACCTTTCACCACGACGACACGCACCCGCTCCGGCAGGTTCTCACCGATGCCGGCCAGGGCCGACCAGGTCGCGAACGTCTGCGCGTTGCGCTTGCCGGGCCGGTTCAACGTGATCGTGGCTATCTCACCGTCCACCTCGTACCGGAGGCCCGCCTCTTCGAAGGCGATCTCCTCCGTACCTCCCCCGCGCCGTTCAGGCGCCTCCGCTTCCGCCATCGCCCGCTCCGTTCGCTGTACCGTCGCGCCCGAGTTTACAGAACGTTGTTCTGTCTCGGGCGCGACGGCCGGCTGACTGGAGACGTGCGGCTGCGGTCGCGCGTTCCGAGGCGGCCTTAGCGCTTCGACTTGCCTCGGGTGGCCCCTCCGCGCCCGCGCAGAGTCACACCGGACTCGCTCAGGATGCGGTGGATGAACCCGTACGACCGGCCGGTGGATGCGGCCAGGGCGCGGATGCTCTCTCCTGCGGCGTACCGCTTCTTGAGATCACCGGCCAGCTTGTCGCGGTCGGCCCCGGTCACCCGGGTGCCTTTCTTCAGAGTCTCGGCCACGAGTACCTCCTGTAGTGCCAGACTTCCGCAGCGTTACACCGCCATGATCAGTCATTTGAGCGGGATCGGCTACCTACTCCATGGGAAAAGATCCGTACCCACTCAAATTAAGATCAGGCGAGTGCCACAAGATCGGAAAATTCGTCGCTCCACGCGTCTTCAGTTCCGTCCGGTAGCAAGATCACCCTATCCGGTGAAAGAGCGTCTACGGCACCCTCGTCGTGGGTCACGAGGACGATAGCTCCTGAATACGAGCGCAAAGCGCTGAGGACTTGCTCCCTGCTGACCGGGTCGAGGTTGTTAGTGGGCTCGTCGAGGAGCAGGACGTTGGCGCTCGACAACACCAGCAGGGCAAGGGCCAGCCGAGTTTTCTCCCCGCCTGACAGCACCCCCGCGGGCTTGTCGACGTCGTCGCCCGTGAACAGGAAAGATCCGAGGACTTTCCTCAGCTCGGTGTCCGTGAACCCGCCTCCGGCCGAGCGCATGTTCTCCAGGATCGTGCGGTCGCCGTCGAGGGTCTCGTGCTCCTGGGCGTAGTAGCCGATCTTGAGGCCGTGTCCCGGGCGCAACTCTCCGGTGTCCGGCGCCTCGACGCCGCCGAGGATCCGCAGCAGCGTGGTCTTGCCCGCGCCGTTGAGGCCGAGGATGACGACCCTGTGACCTCGGTCGATGGCGACGTCGACGTCGGTGAAGACCTCCAGCGAGCCGTACGACTTGGACAGTTCGCTGGCCTGGAGCGGGGTACGGCCGCACGGGGCCGGGTCGGGGAAGCGCAGTCTGGCGACCCGGTCGCTCTGGCGCTCCTCCTCGGTGCCGGCCAGGAGGCGGCCCGCACGGCGCATCATGTCCTGCGCCGCCTTGGCCTTGGTGGCCTTGGCGCGCATCTTGTCGGCCTGCGCGAGCAGCGCTCCGGCCTGCTTCTCGGCGTTGGCGCGCTCGCGCTTGCGGCGCTTCTCGTCGGTCTCGCGCTGGGCCAGGTAGGACTTCCACCCCACGTTGTAGTGGTCGATGACCGAGCGGTTGGCGTCCAGGTGGAGGACCTTGTTGACCGTCGCTTCAAGAAGGCCGACGTCGTGACTGATGATCACCAACCCGCCCTGATGCGATCGCAAAAAATCACGAAGCCACCCGATTGAGTCGGCATCAAGGTGGTTTGTCGGCTCGTCCAGAAGGAGAGTTTCCGCACCGCTGAAAAGAATGCGCGCCAATTCAACGCGCCTGCGCTGGCCGCCTGACAACGTTTCCAGCGGCTGCTTGAGCACGCGGTCCGGCAGGCCGAGGCTGGAGGCGATCGAGGCCGCCTCCGCCTCTGCCGCGTAGCCGCCCAGGACGTGCATCTGGTCCTCCAGGCGCCCGTAGCGCCGGACGTTCTTCTCCCGGGTCTTCTCGTCGGCGGAGGACATGCCGATCTCGGCCTGGCGCAGCTTGCGCAGGACCTCGTCGAGGCCGCGCGCCGACAGGATGCGGTCGCGCGCGAGCACCTGGAGGTCGCCGGTGCGCGGATCCTGCGGCAGGTAGCCGATGCTGCCCTTGGCGGTCACGGTGCCAGCGGCGGGGAGGCCCTCGCCCGCCAGCACCTTGGTCAAAGTGGTCTTCCCGGCTCCGTTGCGGCCGACGAGGCCGATCTTGTCGCCTGGGTTGACGCGGAACGTGGCGTTCTCGATCAGCAGACGCGCGCCTGCGCGCAGCTCGATATCAGTGGCTATGATCATGGTGAAGGGCACACTCCGGCTAGGAATGGGGACGTCAAGGGGCCGCGGGCATGGGGGCGCCGCTCAATCGGAGCTGTGCATACCGATCAGTGTACGGGCCCGTCTCCTGGTTCGTCCGCGCTCGCGGACCGCTTCCGGCCCTCGCGCCGCAGGCGCCCCAGCCGCCTCGATCCCGCACTTCAGGGGCCCTCACCCGGCTTCCAGGGGGAACGACGCCACCAGTCCCCCACGCCCCGCAGACCCCTCCCCTCGACGCGGGGCCCACAAGCCGTCCGCTCAGCGCTCGCCGGAGTGCCCGCCGGAGTGCCCGCCGGAGTGCCCGCCGGAGTGCCCGCCGGAGTCAGGCGTTCAGGTCCTGCGAGGGTCGGACGCCGCAGACGCGGGGTCAGCGGCCCCGGACGCAGGGTCGGGCGCTTCAGACCTGCTGGAGTCGGGCACCTCGGGCACAACGTTGGACGCTTCGGAGACAGACGCCCCAGGCGCGAGGTCGGGTGCGGGGTCGCGGATGTGGACGCGGACGGCGCGGTAGAGTCCCGGCGCGGTCTTGAGGACCGCGAGCCTGGGGTCGGGGACCACCAGGAACGGCTCGGTCTCCAGAGCCAGCAGCGGGGCCAGGCGCCGGTCCTCGCGCAGGGCGTCGACGGCTCTGCGGTCGCCGCCCAGGACGACCGCGTCGAGTTCGCCCGCGTGCGGGCCGAGCACGCGCAGGGCCGTCTCCGCCGCCGCGTCGAACGCCTGGTCCGCCTGCTGGGCCCGCCGTCTGGCGAAACGCCGCTGCGACCAGCCGCCCGCCGCCGTACGTCCCTGGACCAGCCGGGAGCCGACCTTCGAGGCGACCAGGTCACCGCCGTGGAAGACGCCTGCGGCGTACCCGCCCTGCCGTACGAGGATCACGCCGACCCGGCGGTCGGCGCGGGCGTGGGCGACCAGCCTCGACAGGTACGGGGGTCCGGGCGGCAGCGGCGGGAACGGGGCGTGCAGGACCGCCACCGCGCCGTCCTCGGCCGTGAGCGTGACGGTCGCGGCGTCTCCGGCGGCCGCGAAGGGGCCGTGGCGGCCCGCGAAGCCGTCCACCCAGCGGTGGACACGCTCAGGGGCGACCTCCACCCAGCGGCCGCCGCCTTTGGCCGGTCGTGCGCTCATGCGGGAAGGCTATCCCCCCGGCGTCGGCCGAGCACGTGCCAACCGGATCCACCGGTGGCGGCGAGGGACGTGCGCCAGCGTCAGGACCCGGGGCCGGCCAGGTACGGGCCCTCCGAACCTCCGTTCGTCTCAGCGGGACCACGGTGAGCGGTGGCTGTGGAGGTGAGGGACGGAGGTGACTGAGGACGTGGCTGCGAAGGTACCCGAGGAACAGAACTGGAAATATGGGTGAACATCGGCTTCTGCGACTTATGACCGGTGGTGGGGCGGGAGCATGCTGGTGAGGTGTCTCGCCAGTTCACAGCCCCTGTGGTGGACCTCGACACGGGGTCGGTCATCGCCGTGCACGCCGTCGGCGCCATTCCGCCGGGGCCGCTGCCGCTGCTGCTCGACCTGCCCGTCCGGGTCGTCCTGAGCGGTGCGGGCGCGCTGGCCCCGCTGCACGAGGCGCTGCGCCGGGCCGGGCGGCACCCGCGCGAGGTCGTGCTCACCCTGGACGGCGCCTGCTCCGACGCCGAGCACCCGGTGCTCAAGGCGGGGCTCGACGGCCTGCGGGCCCATGGCTACCTGCTGGCCTTCAGCGGCTCCGGAGGGGTGCCGTTCGAGGTGGCCGCGCAGGCGGCGCCGTACCTGCTGACTCTGGAGCCCGAGCTGGTCGGGCGGCTGCCGCGCGACCACAGAAGCGTGGCGGTGGCCCGCGCGGCCGCGACGCTCGCGCGCGGTCTCGGCGCCCGCCTGCTCGCACCGGCCGTGGAGACGGAGGCGGAACTCGACGCGGCGCGGCGGTGCGGCGCCGGGCTCGCGCACGGCCCGCTGCTCGCGCCCGGCCCGGACGGCAGGGTCAGGGTGCCGCTTCCGGCCGAGGGCGAGGCCCCCGAGTCGTTCGCGATCGGCCCGAGGGTGCACGAGTTGCTGCTGCCCGCCGTGACGCTGCCGGAGCAGGCCAGTGCGGAGCAGGTGGTCGAGGCGTTCGGGCACGAACCGTCGATCACCAGCGTGATCCTCGTGGACGAGTACCGGCGGCCGCGCGGCAGCCTGGACCGCAGCCGGTTCCTGCTGGCGATCGCGGCGAGGTACGGCCACGCGCTGCACGGCAGGAAACCCGCCAGGCGCCTGGCCGACCCGCCGCGCACGGTCCCGAAGACGACCGCCGCGGTGGCGGCGATGCGGCTGGCGGGGCGCGATCCGGACCGCGTGTACGACGACCTGGTGGTGACGGACGAGCTCAACCGCTGCCTCGGCATCGTCCGTGTGTCGGATTTGATACGAAATTTCGCGAAATCTTGAAGGTGCTGGGCAGCAGCGGCCGTTCGCGGTATGCAGGAAGACGTGAACCAGTCGCTGAACAGGCGGGCCCTGCTCAGCGCCGGACTGCTAGCCGGAGTCGGCGCTCAAGCCAGCCCGTCCCACGCCACGACCGCCCCCGAACCGCCCTTCGACCCCGCTGACTGGGCCTCGGTACGCGCCCAGTTCGTCCTGCCTCGCGACACCGCCGATCTGGCCGCCTTCGTGCTGGCCAGGCACCCCGCACCGGTCAGGAAGGCGATCCGCGCGCACCGCGACCGCCTGGACGCCGACCCCCACTACTACCCCGAACCCGACCCCGACCTCGCCGCCCGCACGGCGGCCGCGCGTCTGCTCGGCGGCCGTCCCGAGGACGTGGCGCTGACCGACAGCACCACCATGGGCCTCGGAGTGCTGTACGGCGGGCTCAGGCTGCGCCCCGGCCAGGAGGTGCTGACCACCGAGCACGACTTCCTCGCCACGCACGAGGCCCTCCGGCTGCGCACCGAGCGCGACGGCGCCACCGCGCGCCGGATCCGCCTCTACGACGACCCGGCCACCGCCTCCGTCGAGCAGATCACCGCCCGCTTACGCCGGGCCCTGCGCCCCCGCACCCGGGTCGTCGCCGTGACCTGGGTGCACTCCAGCACCGGGGTCCGGTTGCCGATCAGGGAGATGGCCTCGGTCGTCGCCGAGGCCAACCGGGGCCGCGCCGAGGCGGACCGGGCGCTGCTGTGCGTGGACGCCGTCCACGGGTTCGGCGCGGTCGCGGCGGGCGTCGGCGAACTCGGCTGCGACTTCCTCGCCACCGGTACCCACAAGTGGCTGTTCGGCCCGCGCGGCACCGGCATCCTGTGGGGACGGCGGTGGGACGCGGTCGTACCGCTGATCACCAGTTTCGGGCAGGTCAGCTTCGACCACTTCTTCTTCGGCTCCTCCGAGCATCCGATCGACGGCGCCTATCACACACCCGGCGGTTACAAGGCGTTCGAGCACCGGTGGGCGCTCGACCGGGCCTTCTCCTTCATCGGTGCGATCGGCATGGACCGGGTCCACGCCCGCATCCAGGCACTCGCCGCCCGGCTGAAGAGCGGGCTGGCCGAACTGAGGCACGTCAGGCTGGCCACCCCGGCCTCGCCCGCCCTGTCGGCCGGGCTCGTGTGCCTGTCGATCGACGGGATGCAGCCCATCGAGGCGGTGGGACGGCTCCGGCTGGAGCATCGGATCATCGCCAGTACGACGCCCTACCGGGAGTCGCTGCTGCGCTTCGGCACCACGATCCTCAACACCCCCGAGGAGGTGGACAAGGCGATCCGGGCGGTGGCCGCGCTCGCGTAGGGCGTGCCCCACCGGCGCCTCAGCCGGATCGCCGGGGAACCCGGTGTGCCGCGAACAGGGGCCGCCCGGCACTGAGAAGCCCGGGTTCGGCGAACCAGGCGAGCCCGGCGGCCCGGCGCTCGCGGGTCAGGTCGAAGCGGGTCAGGTCAATCTGGCGACCTGACCGCTGGCGAGGTCGTACAGGGCGCCGAGCACCTGTGCCCGCCCGCGCAGCAGCGGATCGGCGCGCAGCCTGGCCACCGTCGCGCCGGTGTGGGCGCGGATCATCTGCTCGACGTCGCTCGAATAGACCGGCCGCAGCGCCTCGACGATGCGCTGGAGGTCGCCGGGCAGCCGCCGCCCCTCCCGGAGGGCGTCGGCGGCGTGCGTGACGGCTCCGCAGCGCCGGTGGCCGAGGACGACCACCAGCGGGGCGCGCAGGTCGGCGGGGCCGTACTCGACGGCTCCCCGTACGAGCGGGTCGATCGTGTGCGCGGCGGTGCGCACCACGAGCAGGTCGCCCACCCCGACGTCGAAGACGACCTCGGGCGAGACCCGCGAGTCGATGCAGGTGAGCACCACCGCGAACGGAGCCTGCCGGACCGCGACCGCGCGCCGGTGCGAGGCGCTCTGGTGCGGGTGGCGGCCCCGGCCCGCCGCCCAGCGCCGGTTTCCGCGCATCAGCGCCGACCACGCCTCCTCCGCCGTGCCCGGACGTGCCTCCTCAGGGGGCGACAGGTCGGAACGGCCGAGGGCCACGCCTCCGGCGAACGCCCCGCCGGAGACCGCGGCGGCGCCCAGCACGACGAAACTGTTCATCATCAGATGACGACGGGTGTATTCGTGATCGCGCACGGTGACGATGATCTCGGGCTATACACCCCAGCGGCTATAGCCTGCAAGCGTAGATGTCGGTGACCAGGATGGCGCGGGCGCCGATGTCCCACAACTGGTCCATCACGTGCTGGTGGCCCTTGCGCCGGACCATCGCCCGGACCGCCACCCAGCCCTCGCGGTGCAGCGGCGAGACCGTCGGCCCCTCCATGCCCGGCGTGAGCGCGATGGCCTCCTCTATCCGCTCGGCGCGGATGTCGTAGTCCATCATCACGAAGTCGCGGGCGTGGATCACGCCCTGGAGGCGGCGGACGAGCTGGTCGAGGCCGGGCACGTCCTCCGCCGGGCCCTGCCGCCTGATGAGTACGGCCTCCGAGCGCATGATGGGTTCGCCGAACACCTCCAGGCCCACGTTGCGCAAGGTGGTGCCGGTCTCCACCACGTCGGCGACCGCGTCGGCGACACCGAGCCTGATGGCGGTCTCGACGGCGCCGTCGAGCTTGATGACGCGGGCGTCGACGCCGCTGTCGGACAGGTACTTCTCCAGCAGCCCGGCGTACGACGTGGCGATGCGCAGCCCGTCGAGGTCGCGCACGTCGCTCATCGTGTCCGCCTTGGCCGCCAGGCGGAAGGTGGAGCCGCCGAAGCCGAGCGGCATCACCTCCTCGACGGCGGCGCCGGAGTCGATGAGCATGTCGCGGCCGGTGATACCGGCGTCGAGGGTGCCCTCTCCGACGTACACGGCGATGTCGCGCGGACGCAGGAAGAACAGTTCGCAGGAGCTGTCGGGGTCGACGACCACGAGTTCCTTGCTGTCCCTGCGGGGCCGGTATCCGGCCTCCTTGAGCATGATCTGGGCGGCCTCACTCAGCGCGCCCTTGTTCGGTACGGCTAGCCTGATCATCTCGATGTCCCCTTACAGGTGCTTGTATACCTCGTCCAGCCCGATGCCTCGGGCGATCATCAGCACCTGCACGTGGTACAGCAGCTGAGAGATCTCTTCGGCGGCGCGGTCGGCCGACTCGTGCTCGGCGGCCATCCAGGACTCCGCCGCCTCCTCGACGACCTTCTTGCCGATGGCATGGACGCCGGCGTCGAGCGCGGCCACGGTGCCCGAGCCCTCAGGCCGGGTACGCGCCTTGTCTGACAGCTCGGCGAACAGCTCTTCAAAGGTCTTCATGATCTCTCGTCTGTGTCGGCTGGATATGCGGGTCCAGCCTAGTCGGGATGGGGGCCCGGGCGGTGCCACGTCCACGACACGAGACAGCCCGGTTCGCAGGCCGCCGGAGAACGCGACAGCCCGCCGCGTCCCCGGACGGGACACGACGGGCGTGATCAGCGGACTGCGTCAGCGGCCGTAGCGGCGGGCGCCGCCGTCCCGGCCGCGAAAACCGCCGCGCTCGCCGGAGCGGAAGCCGTCGCGCGGACGGTCGTCCGAGCGGTAGCCGCCCCGGGGGCGGTCGTCGGCGCGGTGGCGCGGACGGTCGTCGGAACGGTGGGCGCCCCGCTCGGCGGAGAACGGCCTGCCGCGCTCGCCGCGCTCACCGGAGACGGAACGACCCTCACCGGAGAACGGACGGCCTTCGCCGGAGCCGGAGAAGGAGCGGCCCTCGCCGGAGAACGGACGCCGCTCACCCGAGAAACCGCGACCCCGGTCGCCGTCGCCGCGGACGCCGCGCTCACCGGAGCGGAACCCGCCTCGGTCCTCGCCCGGACGCGAGCCACGGTCGTCACGGTAGGAGCCGCGCTCACCGTTGCGGAAGGAGCCCCGGTCCTCGCCCCTGAACGAACCCCGCTCGCCGCGGAAGCCGTCACGGCCGCCGGACCCGCTCCGGTCACCCGGGCGGAAGCCGTCGCGGCTCTGACGGCCGCCGTCACGGCCGCCGAAGTTGTCGCGTGAGCCGTCCCGGGAGCCGAACTCGCGACCGGGCGCACCGTCACGGCCGCCATCGCGACCACCGTCACGCCCGCCCGGGCGGAAGCCGCCGGAGCGCTCCTCGCCGAACGTCCTGGGCTCGCCGTCATGGTGGCGGCGCGGCCTGCGGTCGGCGTCCCCGTCGAAATCGTGGCGGCGCGGCCTGCGCTCGCCCTCTCCGTCGAAGTCGCGGCGGCGGCGGTTGTTGCGGCGGTCCGAGCCGCCGTGACCGCCCTCGCGGCGGGGACGCAGCGGCTTGCGCACGTCCGGCTCCCACACGGGAATCGACTCGCCGCTCGGCGTACGGGCCCCGGTGACCTCGATCAGGCGCTCGTTGCCGGGAACGGCCTTCAGCCGGAACGGGTGGATGCCCGCCCGCCGGGTGAGCTGGTCGGTGGAGCGGCGCTCGTTGGGCAGCACCAGGGTGACGACGGTGCCCTTCTCGCCCGCGCGGGCGGTGCGGCCGCCCCGGTGCAGGTAGCTCTTGTGGTCCTGCGGCGGGTCGAGGTGGAGGACCAGGCTGATGCCGTCCACGTGGATGCCCCGGGCGGCCACGTCGGTGCAGACGAGTACGTTGACCGAGCCCTCGCGGAACTCCGACAGGATGCGCGTGCGCTGGTTCTGCCGCTTGCCGCCGTGCAGGCCGCCGGACTTGACGCCGACGCGGGCGAGCTGGCGGCACAGGCGGTCGACGCCGTGCTGGGTGCGCACGAAGATGATCGTGCGGCCCTCGCGGTTGGCGATCTCGGCTGCGACGTCGAACTTGTCGTCGCGCGTCACCTGCATCACGTGGTGCTCCATGGTGTCGACCGGTGAGGTCGCGGGCGCCACGGAGTGCGTGATCGGGTTCTTGAGGAACTTCTGGACGAGCTTGTCGACGTCGCCGTCGAGCGTGGCGGAGAACAGCAGCCGCTGCCCGTCCCCGGGGGTCTGCGCGAGCAGGTCGGTGACGACGGGGAAGAAGCCGAGGTCGCACATGTGGTCGGCCTCGTCGAGGACGCTCACCTCGACCTGCGACAGCGAGCACTCACCCTGCCGGATGAGGTCGCCGAGGCGGCCCGGGGTGGCGATGACGACGTCGATGCCGCGCCGCAGTGCCTCGACCTGCTTGCCCATGGACATGCCGCCGACGACGACCTTCATGCGCAGGCCGAGGCCGCGGCCGAGCGGCTCGATGGCGTCGTGCACCTGGAGGGCGAGCTCGCGGGTGGGAACGAGGATCATCGCGCGCGGGTGCTTGGGCGTGGGCTTGACGCCGGCGATGCGGGCCATGGTGGGCAGGCCGAAGGCGAGCGTCTTGCCGGAGCCGGTCTGGCCACGGCCGAGGACGTCGTTGCCGGCGAGCACGTCGGGGATGGTCGCGCTCTGGATGGGGAAGGGGGCGTTGATGCCCTGACGGGCCAGGCCGTTGACGAGTGGCGCGGGCAGGCCCAGCAGCTCGAACTCGGACGGACCCGGCTCCGGGCCGGTTTCGGGCAGGGTGATGTCAAGCGTGGTCACGAAGATCGTGCCTTTCGGTCGAAGTGGCGCGTCACTTCTGCGAAAGGACGAGCCGGGACGTGCGGGTGCGCCGCACCTGTGCGGGAGGTACCTCGGGCGCCTTGATGAAGGCGGCGATCACGCGCACCGGGTGCCGGCGCAGGCGGCGGGAGACGCGCGATGAGGCGTCAGGTGCACGTGTGGCCAACGCGGAAGGGGGTGGTGATATTCCCACATCGGCATGCTGAATCGGCTGACACTGGGTGCGTCAGCCGACAGCGTTCAGGTCAGACGTTGAAGCCTAGCATACGGAGCTGTTCGCGCCCCTCGTCAGAGATCTTGTCAGGGCCCCACGGCGGCAGCCACACCCAGTTGATCTTCACGTCGGAGACCATGCCGTCGAGCGCCGAGTGCGCCTGGTCCTCGATGACGTCGGTGAGCGGGCAGGCCGCGCTGGTGAGCGTCATGTCGATGGTGGCGACCGGGCGCTCGCCCTCGGCCGGGTCGAGGTTCAGGCCGTAGATGAGGCCGAGATCGACGACGTTGATGCCGAGTTCGGGGTCGACGACGTCCTTGAGGGCCTCCATGACCTCCTCGGCCGTGACCTCTCCGTCGTACCCCTGCGTCGGGGTCTCCACGGGCTTGCTCATTGCTCAGCACTCCTCACCACAGCGTCCTTGTAAGCCATCCAGGACAGCAGCGCGCACTTCACGCGCGCGGGGAACTTCGCCACCCCGGCGAAGGCGACGGCGTCGCCGAGGACGTCCTCGTCGGCCTCCACCTGGCCCCTGCCCTGCATGAGCCGGGTGAACTCGTCGACCACCGACAGGGTCTGCGCGACCTCGTGGCCGGTGGCCAGTTCGTACAGCACCGACGCGGCGGCCTGGCTGATGGAGCAGCCCTGCCCCTCGTACGACACGTCCTCGACCCTGCCGCCCTCGCCGAGCCTGACCCGGAGCGTGATCTCGTCGCCGCAGGTCGGGTTCACATGGTGGACCTCGGCGTCGTAGGGCTCGCGTAGTCCGCGCCCCTGCGGGTGCTTGTAGTGCTCCAGGATCAACTCCTGGTACATCGACTCGCCGATCATGACTATGCGAACACCTTCTGGACGTGATGCAGGCCGCGTACCAGGGCGTCGATCTCGCCCGTGGTGTTGTACAGGTAGAACGACGCCCGCGTGGTGGCGGGTATTCCGAACCGCAGGTGCAACGGCCGCGCGCAGTGGTGCCCCACCCGGACCGCGATGCCGAACTCGTCGTCGAGGATCTGCCCGACGTCGTGCGGGTGGATGCCCGAAAGCGTGAACGACAGGGTACCGCCCCGCTCGACCGTGGTGGCGGGCCCGATGAGCCGCAGCGACGGTACGGTCGCCAGCGCGTCGAGCGCGTAGGCGGTGAGCTCGTGCTCGTGCGCCTCGATCGCCTCCATGCCCACAGAGGAGAGGTAGTCGACCGCCGCGCCGAGCCCGATGGCCTCGACGATCGGCGGCGTGCCCGCCTCGAACTTGTGGGGGTAGGGGGCGTAGGTCGAGCGGTCCATCCAGACCGCCTCGATCATCTCGCCGCCGCCGAGGAAGGGCGGCATGGCCTCCAGGAGTTCGCCGCGGGCCCACAGCACTCCGATGCCGGACGGGCCGACCATCTTGTGCCCGGTGAAGGCGACGAAGTCGGCGCCGAGCGCGGCCACGTCCACGGGGTGGTGCGGGACGGACTGGGAGGCGTCGAGCATGACCAGCGCGCCGGCCTCACGGGCGCGGCGCAGCACCTCGGCGACCGGGTTGACGGTGCCGAGCACGTTGGACTGGTGGGCGATCGAGACGATCTTCGTCCGCTCGGTGACGACCTCGCCGGACAGGTCGAGCCTGCCCTCGTCGGTGACGCCGAACCACTTCAGCGTCGCGCCGGTGCGCTGGGCCAGCATCTGCCACGGCACGATGTTGGAGTGGTGCTCCATCTCGGAGATCACGATCTCGTCGCCGGGCCCCAGGGTGAAGCGCGGGTCCTCGTTCGTGCGGTTGCCGAAGGAGTAGGCGACGAGGTTGAGGGCCTCGGAGGCGTTCTTGGTGAAGACGATCTCATCGCGCGAGGGCGCGCCGACGAAGGCCGCGACCTTGTCACGCGCGTCCTCGAACGCCTGGGTGGACTCCGTTCCGAGGACGTGCATGGCCCGCCCGACGTTGCCGTAGTGCATCGCCAGGTGCTCGCGCATGGTCTCGACGACCTGCACGGGCTTCTGGGAGGAGTTGCCCGAGTCGAGGTAGACCAGCGGCCTGCCCCCGGGCAGCTCGCGGGAGAGGACAGGGAAGTCCTTCCTGATCCTCTCCACGTCGAACGCGCTCGACATTAGACGGCAGCCTTCGTGTAGGCCACGTAACCCTCGGCTTCGAGCTTGTCGGCCAGTTCGGGGCCGCCCTCCTCGACGATGCGCCCGCCCGCGAAGACGTGCACGAAGTCGGGCTTCACGTAGCGCAGGATGCGGGTGTAGTGGGTGATGAGCAGCACGCCGGTCTCGCCGGTGGCGCGGAAGCGGTTGATGCCCTCGGAGACCACGCGCAGCGCGTCGACGTCGAGGCCGGAGTCGGTCTCGTCGAGCACGGCGATCTTCGGCTTGAGGAGTTCGAGCTGGAGGATCTCGTGGCGCTTCTTCTCACCGCCGGAGAAGCCCTCGTTCAGGTTGCGCTGGGCGAAGGCGGCGTCGATGGACAGGGCGTCCATGCCGGACTTGAGGTCCTTGGCGAACTCGCGCAGCTTGGGGGCCTCGCCCCGGATGGCGGTGACGGCCGAGCGCAGGAAGTTGGAGACGCTGACGCCGGGCACCTCGACGGGGTACTGCATCGCCAGGAACAGCCCGGCGCGGGCGCGCTCGTCGACCGACAGCTCCAGCAGGTCGACGCCGTCGAGCAGCACCTGGCCGCCGGTGATGGTGTACTTCGGGTGACCGGCGATCGCGTAGGCGAGCGTCGACTTGCCCGAGCCGTTGGGGCCCATGATGGCGTGGGTCTGACCGGCCTTCACGGTGAGGTTGACGCCGCGAAGGATCTCCTTGTCCTCGACGGCGACCTTCAGGTCACGGATTTCGAGAGTGCTCACTATGACTCCTTCGAGAGCGAGACGAGCACGTCATCGCCATCGATCTTGACTGTGTAGACGTTCACGGGCTTGGTGGCGGGCGGGCCGGTGGGCTTGCCGCTGCGGATGTCGAAGCACGAGCCGTGCAGCCAGCATTCGAGGGTGTCGTCGTAGACCTCGCCCTCGCTGAGCTTCACTTCGGCGTGGGAGCACACGTCGTGCAGGGCGTAGACCTCCGTGCCCTTGCGCACGAGCGCGACCGGGGTCTCTCCGACCTCGGTGCCGAGCACCCCGCCGTCGGGGATGTCGGCCACACGGCACACCTTCTCGAATGTGCTCACCGGGCGAGCTCCGCTTCCACGGCGGTCAGCACGCGCTCGCGGATCTCCTCGACCTCGATCTTCTCGATGAGCTGGCCGAGGAAGCCCCTGATGACCAGGCGGCGGGCCTCGTCGAAGGGGATGCCCCTGGCCTGGAGGTAGAACAGGTGCTCGTCGTCGAGGCGGCCGGAGGTGGAGGCGTGGCCGGCTCCGGCGACCTCGCCGGTGAGGATCTCCAGGTTGGGGACCGAGTCGGCGCGGGCGCCGTCGGTGAGGATGAGGTTGCGGTTGAGCTCGTAGGTGTCGGTGCCCTCCGCCGCGACCCGGATGATCACGTCGCCGATCCAGACGGCGTGCGCGGCCTCGCCCTGCAGAGCGCCCCGGTAGTCGACGTTGCTCTTGCAGCTGGGCTCGGAGTGGTCGACCAGCAGGCGGTGCTCCAGGTGCTGCCCGGCGTCGGCGAAGTACACACCGGACAGGTCGGCGTCGCCGCCGGGGCCGGTGTAGGAGACGCTGGGCGACAGGCGGACGAGGTCGCCGCCGAGGGTGACCACGAAGCTGCGGAAGGTCGCGTCCTTGCTGAGCTGGGCGTGATGGTGGGAGACGTGCACGGTGTCGGCGGACCAGTCCTGCAGGCTGACGACCTTGAGCGTGGCGCCGTCGCCGACGACGAACTCGATGTTGTCGGCGTAGACGGCCGAGCCGGTGTGCTCGACGACCACGACGGCCTCGGCCATCGGCTCGACGACGACCACGATGTGGCCGTAGGCCGCGCCTTCGCCGCCGCCTCCCTTGATCTCGATGGAGACGGCGCCGTCGGGGACGGCCTCCTGGGGGACGGTGACGACCAGGGCCTTCTCGAACCCGTTGTAGGCCTGGGCGCTGACGCGGTCGGCCGGGGTGTAGGCCCTGCCGATGCGCTCGTCGTCGCGGCCGACCCACTCGCTGCGTACGCCCTCGGGCGCGCGCACCTGGGTGACGACCTGGCCGACGGCGGCGGCCTTGCCGTTGTGCAGGCCCTTCAGCCGCGACAGCGGCGTGAACCGCCAGGCTTCCTCGCGGCCCGTCGGCACCTCGAAGTCCTCCAGTTCGTAGGAGGACTTCTCGTGCAGGGTCGACAGGGGCTTCTCGTTCAGGCCCATCAGCCGACGGCTCCTTCCATCTGCAGCTCGATCAGGCGGTTCAGTTCGAGGGCGTACTCCATGGGGAGTTCGCGGGCGATCGGCTCGACGAAGCCGCGCACGATCATCGCCATCGCCTCGTCCTCGTCGAGCCCTCGGCTCATGAGGTAGAACAGCTGGTCCTCGCTGACCTTGGAGACCGTGGCCTCGTGGCCCATCGAGACGTCGTCCTCGCGGACGTCGACGTAGGGGTAGGTGTCGGAGCGGCTGATCTGGTCGACCAGGAGCGCGTCGCACTTGACGGTGCTGGCGCTGCCGTGGGCGCCCTCCTCGATCTGGACCAAGCCCCGGTAGGAGGTGCGGCCGCCGCCGCGCGCCACCGACTTGGAGATGACGCTGGAGGAGGTGTGGGGCGCCAGGTGGACCATCTTGGACCCGGCGTCCTGGTGCTGGCCCTCGCCGGCGAAGGCGACCGACAGGGTCTCGCCCTTGGCGTGCTCGCCCATGAGGTAGACGGCGGGGTACTTCATCGTGACCTTGGAGCCGATGTTGCCGTCGATCCACTCCATGGTCGCGCCCTCGTAGGCGACGGCGCGCTTGGTGACCAGGTTGTAGACGTTGTTCGACCAGTTCTGGATGGTCGTGTAACGGCAGCGGGCGTTCTTCTTCACGACGATCTCGACGACCGCGGAGTGGAGCGAGTCGCTGGAGTAGATCGGCGCGGTGCAGCCCTCGACGTAGTGGACGTAGGAGTTCTCGTCCACGATGATCAGGGTGCGCTCGAACTGGCCCATGTTCTCGGTGTTGATCCGGAAGTAGGCCTGCAGCGGGATCTCGACCTGGACGTTCGGCGGCACGTAGATGAAGGAGCCGCCGGACCACACGGAGGTGTTGAGCGCGGCGAACTTGTTGTCGCCGACCGGAATGACCGAGCCGAAGTACTCCTTGAACAGTTCCTCGTGCTCGCGCAGGCCCGTGTCGGTGTCGACGAAGATGACGCCCTTCTCCTCAAGGTCCTCACGGATCTTGTGGTAGACGACCTCCGACTCGTACTGGGCCGCGACGCCCGCGATGAGGCGCTGCTTCTCGGCTTCGGGGATGCCAAGCTTGTCGTAGGTGTTCTTGATGTCGGCGGGGAGCTCGTCCCAGGAGGTCGCCTGCTTCTCGGTGGAGCGGACGAAATACTTGATGTTGTCGAAGTCGATGCCGGTGAGGTCGGAGCCCCAGGTGGGCAGCGGCTTCCTGTCGAACAGGCGGAGGCCCTTCAGGCGCAGGTCGAGCATCCATTCCGGCTCGTTCTTCAGCCCGGAGATGTCGCGGACGACCTTCTCGGACAGGCCGCGCTTGGCCGCGGCGCCCGCAGCATCGGGGTCGGCCCAGCCGAACTTGTAGTTTCCGAGGCCTTCCAGCTCCGGGCGGTCGGTGACAGTCACCTTCCGGTCTCCTTGCTCTCTCTTATCCGAACGGGGCTGACGTGCGTGGTGCAGACCCCGTCGCCGTGTGCGATGGTGGCCAGGCGCTGCACGGGTGCGCCGAGAAGCTGCGCGAACGCCTCCGTCTCGGCCTCACACAGCTGCGGGAACTCCGCGGCCGCGTGCGCCACCGGGCAGTGGTGCTGGCAGAGCTGGTCGCCGCCGGACTTGGCCTTGGTGGCCGAGGCGGCGTAACCCTCCGCCGACAGCGCCTGGGCCAGCACGTTGACGCGCTGATCCTCCGGCACTGTCCGCATGACCGGCTCGATCCGCCGCAGCAGGCCTTCGACCTGTGAGCGGGCGAACTCGGTCACGGCTTCCGCGCCCATGCGCTCGGCCAGGAAGCGCAGCGCGCTCCCGGCGAGATCGTCATAGGCGTGCTCGAAAGCACTGCGCCCCGCGTCGGTGATGGCGAACAGCTTGGCCGGTCGCCCTCTCCCGCGCTGGCCGCGCGGGCGCGCGGTGCGGGGCTCGATCATCCCGTCGGCCAGCAACGCGTCGAGATGTCGCCGAACGGCTGCGGGGGTCAGCCCGAGCCGTTCGCCCAGCGCGGCGGCCGTGACGGGACCGTGCTCCAGGATAAGCCGGGCCACACGCGCGCGAGTACTGCGCTCGTTTCCCGGCTCGATCGCTGAGGACACGGGCTTCACTGGTCACTCACCCACTTCTCGCCTGCCGCGCGGAAGGCCTCGGCCCTCTGCCCGGCTCGCGGCGCAGGGCTCGCTTCCTGTTTTCACAACATCAGTGTGCCGTAATTCCTTCCCGGTTCTCAAACGCTCAGCGAAATGCGCAGAATGTAATTACTCACGCAGGTTAGCCTTACCTAACACCACGTCCGAGCAGGGTGAACGTCGCGCCGGCGAGAAGGAGCAGGCCCGCCATCACGGCGACCATGGGCAGCGCCGTACCGGAGCCCGCCAGGCCCACCAGCGGGGCGGCGGCCGCGCCGAGCGCGAACTGCAGCACCCCGAGCAGCGCGGAGGCACTGCCCGCCACCTGGGGCGGCTGGCCCGCGAGGGCCATGGCGCCGGTGGCGGGCAGGACGAGACCCTGCCCGCACATGACGACGAACAGGCCCGTCACGACGGCCGCGAGCCCGAGCCCGAGCAGGACCGCGGTCAGGAGGACGGCGCCGCCGACGAGCGTCAGCGCCACACCGGCGAAGACGAGCCGCCTCGGCGCCACCCGCCCCGACAACCGCCCGCCCACCTGGGCGAGAACGGTCAGGCCCAGCGCGTTGAGCCCGAAGATGAGGGAGTACTGCTGCGGGGTGGCCGCGTACACGCCCTGGAGCACGAACGGCGAGCCGGAGATGTAGGCGAACATCGCCGCGAAGGACAGCCCGGCGGTCAGGGTCGGCGCCATGAACGAGCGGTCGCGCAGCAGCCGCCCGAACGTCCGCACGGTACGGCTCAGCCCCCCGCCGCCGTCGCGCGCCTCGGGCGGCAGCGTCTCCTTGACGCCGGGCACCACGAGCACCAGGAGCAGCAGGCCCATCAGGCTGAGGGCGACGAAGACGCCGCGCCAGCTCGTGAAGGACAGCAACTGCGCGCCCGCGACGGGCGCGAGGATCGGCGCGAGGCCGCTGACCAGCATGAGGGTGGCGAAGATCCGGGCGATGGCGGGCCCGTCGTACAGGTCGCGGACGACCGCGCGGACGATGACCAGCGCGGCCCCGCCGAGGACGCCCTGCAGCAGGCGCATCGCGATGAGCACGGGGACGTTCGGGGCGAAGGCGCACAGCAGCGAGGCCACCGCGAACCCGCCGACGCCGACCAGCAGGGGCAGCCGGCGCCCGCGAACGTCGCTCAGGGGCCCGGCCAGCACCTGGCCGGCGGACACGCCGATGAGACAGGCCGTGAGGGTGAGCTGGACCTGGGCCTCGGCCGAGCCCATCTCGGCCGCGATGGCGGGCAGGGCCGGCAGGTACATGTCGATGGCCAGGGGGCCGATGGCGCTCAGCGCGCCCAGGATGACCAGGAGCGCGGTCCTCCGCTCCGTCCTGGACGCGGACGTGGCCTCGGCCACGGACATGCGTGCACCCCTCTTCCTCGCCGACCGGACGGCCAACGAGGGCCGAGGGGTGCAACAGCCCTCAATCCCTCAGCATTCCCAATTTTTAGGAATATTTCAGGCGTGCTCGTGGAGCTGGATGACCGAGAACACCGCGCCCTGCGGGTCCAGCAGCATCCCGAACGGGCCGGGCGGCGCCTCCATGCGCTCGACCAGGACCGCCGCCCCGAGATCACGGGCCTTGGCGATCGTCGCGGGCAGGTCGGCGACCGCGAAGTAGGTCGCCCAGTGCGACGGCGTCTCCGCCGGGAAGTCGGAGTCCATCGCCATCATCCCGGCGACGGACTCGCCGCCCTTCTGCCACTCGGTGTAGGCGAAGCCCCCCATGTCCTGGGTGTGCGGCTTCCAGCCGAAGACCGGGCCGTAGAAGCGGGTGGCCGCCTCGACGTCACGGCTGACCAGCTCGTTCCAGCAGAAGGAGACCGGCTCGTTGACCAGTTCCGCGCCGTGGTGCCCGCGCGGCTGCCAGGCCGAGACGTAGGAGCCGTCCGGGCTCTGGAAGACCGCCATCGTGCCCTGGTCCAGTACCGGGAAGGGCCCGGCGACCACCGTGCCGCCCGCGTCCTTCACCCGGCCGGCCAGCGCGGCGGCGTCGTCGGTGCTGACGTAGACGTTCCAGACCGTCGGGACCCCCTCCTGCTGGACCGGGCCGACGCCCGCCACGGCCTGGTCACCGTAGTAGAACTGGCCGTACCCGCCCGCCTCCGGGTCATCCGACATGCGCGCGGTCCAGCCGAACAACTCGCCGTAGAAGCGCACCGAGGCCGGTACGTCGGTGCTGGACAGATCCACCCAGCAGGGAACGCCCGGGTCGTATGCAGTGCGAACTGACACTTCCCCTCCTTCGATGAACGAGCCCCCCAGGTCACACAATCACGGGCCGTGTCCGGCGGTCAGGCGACTTGGCCGGTTGCAACGCAAGCCTTTACACGCGCGCCTCCACCGCCGTGGAGGCCGCAGCCCGGAGCACCGCCGCCAGTCCCTAGACTTCTGGCATGGATTCCCCAGCCGTCGAGATCATCGACCTGGTCAAACGGTACGGCGGCAGCACCGCCCTCGACGGCCTCACGCTCTCGGCGGCCCGAGGCCGGGTGACCGCGATCCTCGGCCCCAACGGCGCGGGCAAGACCTCCACGATCGAGATCTGCGAGGGCTTCCGCCGCGCCGACGCGGGCACCGTCCGCGTTCTCGGCGCCGACCCCGCCGACGCCCGGTTGCGCCCGCGCGTCGGCGTCATGCTGCAGTCGGGCGGCGTGCCCCCGGCCATGCGCTGCGCCGAGTGGCTGCGGCTGGTCGCCCGCTTCCACGCGCGCCCTCTCGACCCTCGGGCGCTGCTCGCCCGGCTCGGCCTCGCCGAGCACGCCCGCACCCCGTTCAGACGGCTGTCCGGCGGCCAGCAGCAGCGTCTGTCGCTGGCCGCGGCCGTCGTCGGGCGACCGGAGCTGGTCTTCCTCGACGAGCCGACCGCCGGGCTCGACCCCCAGGCCAGGCACGCCTGCTGGGACCTCGTCGGCGACCTGCGCACCGCAGGCGTCTCCGTCGCCCTGACCACCCACTACATGGACGAGGCCGAGCGCCTGGCCGACCACGTCGTCATCATCGACAGGGGCCGCGTCGTCGCAGAGGGCAGCCCGGCCGAGCTCACCGGCGCCGAGCGCCAGCTCCGCTTCCGCGCCCGCCCCGGCCTCGCGCTGGAGGAGCTGCTCAACGCCCTGCCCGTCGGCAGCGCGGCCAAGGAGTCGCCCGCGGGGCACTACATCGTCGAAGGGCAGGTCGGGCCCGAACTGCTGGCCACCGTCACCGCCTGGTGCGCGGCCGAGGGCGTCACCGTCGACGACCTGAGCATCGAGCGCCGCACGCTCGAAGACGTCTTCCTCGAACTCACGGGACGCGAACTGCGATGACCACCCTCGACCTCACCCCGGCGCCCGGTGCGGCGCCGTTCCCCCGGATGGTGCTCGCGCAGGCGGGCGCCGAGGTGCGGGCCATCCTGCGCAACGGCGAGCAGCTGCTGCTCACGCTGGTCATCCCGGTGCTGCTGCTGGTGGGCTTCTCGCTGGCGCCGCTGATCGACATCGGCGGCGGCAGCCGCGTCGGTTTCCTGGCCCCCGGCGTACTGGCGCTGGCGGTCATGTCGACGGCGTTCACGGGGCAGGCGATCGCGACCGGCTTCGAGCGCCGCTACGGCGTGCTGAAGCGGCTGGGCGCCACTCCCCTGTCGCGGTCCGGGCTGCTGCTGGCCAAGACCACCGCGGTGCTGCTCGTCGAGCTCCTTCAGGTGGTGCTCATCGTGGGCGTGGCGCTGATGCTGGGGTGGCGGCCCGCCGGGTCGTTCCTGGGGGCGGCGCTGCTGGTGCTGCTGGGCACGGCCGCCTTCAGCGGGCTCGGGCTGCTGATGGCCGGGGTGTTGCGGGCGGAGGCGACGCTGGCCGCCGCCAACCTCGTCTACCTCGTGCTCCTGGGCGCCGGCGGAGTGGTGTTCCCGCTGTCGAAGTTCCCCGAGGGCGTCCGGCCGGTGCTGGAACTGCTGCCGATCTCGGCGCTGACGGGCGGCCTGCGCGCGGTGCTGTCGGCCGGGGGCGGACTCCCGCTGGGGGCACTGGCGGTGCTGGCCGCGTGGGCGGTCGTGACGCTGGGCCTGGCGGCGCGCACCTTCCGCTGGGAGTGAGCGCCCACCGGGAGTGAGCCCGCCGGGAGTGAGTCCGCCGGGAGTGAGCCCGCCGGGAGTGAGCACGCTGGGAGTGAGCACGGCCCCGCCGCCTGGCGGCGGCGCCGGGGTGAGTACCCTCTGACGACAGTCTCCCCGCCGAAGGACCCCCGTGACCGCGTTCGCCCTCGACGACTCCCTGGACCGCTCTCGCCTGCCCGGACCCAACGGGCTGCTGCGCACGGCGGCCGACTCGATCCCGCCGTCCGGCCTGGTCCTGCTGGCCATCTTCTCCGTGCAGCTGGGCGCCGGGTTCGCCAAGGACCTGTTCGCCGTGCTGCCGCCGAGCGCGGTCGTCTTCCTGCGCATCACCGCGGGCGCTCTGATCATCGGCGCGATCGCCCGGCCGAAGCTGCGCGGGATGTCGCTGCGCGACTGGGCCATCGGCGTCGGGTTCGGCCTCACGCTCGCGGTGATGAATCTGACGTTCTACGAGGCCATCGCCCGCCTGCCGCTCGGCATCGCGGTCGCGATCGAGTTCCTCGGCCCGCTCGGCGTCGCCGTGGCCGCCTCCCGGCGCCGGCTCGACCTGGCCTGGGTGGGGCTCGCGGCCGCCGGGGTGCTCCTGATGGCGCCGTGGGGCGACTCCGCGTCGGTCAGCTGGGCCGGCATCGCGTTCGCGCTGGTGGCGGGGGCGTGCTGGGCCGGATACATCCTGCTGGCCGCCGCCGCGGGCAGCAGGTTCCCCGGCGCGACGGGCCTGTCGTTCGCGATGGTGGTCTCCGCCATCGTGATCGCGCCCGTCGGGGTGGCCAGCGGCGGCGCCGACCTGCTCCAGCCCGAGCTGCTGCTCATCGGCCTCGGCGTGGGCCTGCTGTCGTCGGTGATCCCCTACTCCCTGGAACTGCAGGCGCTGCGCCGGATGCCCAAGCACGTGTTCGGCATCCTGATGAGCCTGGAACCCGCCATGGCGGCGCTGATCGGGCTCATGCTGCTGGGCGAGATCCTCGACGTCCGCGAGTGGGCGGCCATCCTGTGCGTGGTCGGCGCCAGCCTCGGGGCCACCCGCGTCCGCAGGAAGGGCTGAGCGGGCTCACTCCGGACGGTTGGCCCAGATGCCTCTGACGTGGTTGATGTGCGTGGTCATGAGGTGTTCGACGGCCGCCCGGTCGCCGGACTTGAGCGCGTCGAGGAGCCTGAGGTGCTCGCGGGCCGAGTCGGCGAGCTCGCCGCGCTCCCGCAGCTGCGGCAGGCCGTAGAGCCGGGCCCTGTTGCGCAGGTCGCGGACCACCTCGACCAGGTGCGCGTTGCCGGACAGCGACAGCAGCTCCACGTGGAAGCGAAGGTCGGCGTCGACGTAGGCGAGCAGGTCGCCGCTCTCGGCCGCCGTGACGATCTCCTCGGCGAGGGGACGCAGCCGCTCGAAGTCGGCCGCCCGCTCGGCCGAGGCCAGCCGGGCGACCGTGGGCACCTCGATCAGCTGGCGGATCTCCGTCAGCTCGTCGAGGTCGCGGTCGGACAGCTCCATGACGCGGAAGCCCTTGTTGCGCACGGCCTCGACCAGCCCCTCCTTGGCGAGGTCGAGCATGGCCTCGCGGACCGGCGTCGCCGAGACGCCGAACTGCCCGGCCAGCACCGGGGCCGAGTAGACGACCCCGGGCCGCATCTCGCCGGTGATCAGTGCCGCCCGGAGCGCGTGCGCGACCTGCTCACGCAGGCTCTGCCGCTCACCTACCACGGGCAGGTCGAGCCGGTCCTCCGCAGCCATCACGCGTATCCTCTCCCTTGGGCCCACGCCTCATAGGCCGCCGCCGCGACCACCAGATCTTGCCAGGCCATGCCCGTGCCCTTGAACAGCCTCGGCCCCTGGCCCGCTTGCACCGCTCCGCCGACGAGTTCGGCGAGATTACCGGCGATATGACCAGTGGGGATCGTACCGTGACGGACCGGAATGATCACATCGCCCGCCTCGGCCAAGGCTGAGGCCCTGGCCTCGACGACCACGGTGGAGCGTACGACGAGGTCGTCGTCGACCTCGCGGGCGCCAGGCTCGTGGGAGCCGATCGCGATCACCAGGGCACCGTCGCGCGGCAGGGCGCCGGGGAACAACGGCTGCCTGGAGGTGGTGCAGCAGGCCACGATGTCGGCCTCGGCGACCGCGCGGTGGGCCTGCTCCCGCCCGCCCGCGACGGCCGCCGACAGCCCGAGGGAGGCGCAGCGGCCCGCGAGCGCGGCGGCGGTGACCGGGTTGCGGGCGACGACGGTGACCTCGTCGAGGGGGTGGGTGGCGCGCAGTGCCCGGACATGGCCCCACGCCTGGGGTCCGGAGCCGAAGACCGTGAGCGTACGGGAGTCCGGCGCGGCCAGGTGGCGGGCGGCCAGCGCCGAGACCGCAGGGGTGCGCGACGCGGTCAGCGCGAGGCCGTCGAGAACGGCGAGCGGGGCCAGCGTGTCGCCGTCGAACAGCAGGTAGGCGCCCTGGATCCGGGGCAGTCCACGCGCGGGGTTGCCCGGTGCCACGGTGACGGCCTTGACCCCCGCGTAGCGGCCGCCGGAGGCGGGCATGAGCAGCAGTTCCCCGCCGGGCAACGGCATCGACGGGCGCGGCGGCGCGGCCTCGGGGTCGAGCCCGTCGCGCAGGGCGGCTTCGAGGAGGTCCACGGCGCGGGCGGGGGGCACCAGCCGCTCGATCGCGGCGGCATCGAGATACGGCGGTTGCGACACCGGGCCTGCCTTCCTGGGACCTTCAGCGGAGGGTGAAGCCATGGCCGACGGGGTCGGCCGGGTCGAGGTCGAACACATGGCGGCCGGTCCGGTAGGCCATGCCCTCGACCTCGGGCACGATCCCCTGCTCCGTGCGCGCGACGACGCGGGCGACGAAACGGGAGCCGACCACACTGTCGTGCGTGAGCACCAGCCCGTCGCCGTGGCTCTCGGCGAGCAGCGCCAGCCGGGCGCAGGTGCCGGAGCCGCACGGGGAGCGGTCCACCTCGCCGTCGGCGAACACGGTGACGTTGCGCTGGTGGAGCGGCCCGCCGACCTCTTCGTGGAAGATCACTCCGTACAGGTCGGGGTGGCCGCTCAGCGCGGCCTTCACCCGGCGGCCGGCGGCGACGAACGCGGGCAGGTGCTCGGGTTCGACGGTGAGGCCGAACGCGGAGGCGGGCACGCTGGCGTACAGGGCGCCACCGTAGGCGAGGTCCACGGTGACGTCCCCCGGGGCGGCCCCAGTGGAGTCCCCAGGGGCGTCCCCAGTGACGGCCTCGACGGGCACGTCCCGGGCGACGACGTACGAGGCCACGTTGCGGAAGGCCACCGACACCACCCGCCCCTCCTCGCACCGCACCAGGGCGGTGACGCGGCCGGAGGGCACGTCCACCACCACCGGGGTCACGGCGCCGGTCACGGGCACGAGCCCCTCCTGGACCGCGTGGACGCCGAGGGCGATGGTGCCGTGGCCGCAGGCGGTGGAGTAGCCGTCCTTGTGCCAGAAGAGCACACCCAGGTCGGCGCCGGCGTCGTCGGGCGGGACGAGGAAGCAGCCGTACATGTCGGCGTGCCCGCGCGGCTCGTGGCACAGCAGGCGGCGCAGGTGGTCGACGTGCCCGGTGTTCCGGCGGCGCTCGGCCACGGTGGCGCCCGGGATCTCGGGCACGCCGTCCACGGCGATGCGGAACGGCTCGCCGCCCGTGTGGTAGTCGACCGTGCGGATCACAGCTGGAACCCCTCGGGGAACGGGTCGCGGGGGTCGAGGAAGTACTGGGCGGTGCCGGTCACCCAGGCACGCCCGGTGATGGACGGGACGATCGCGGGCCGTCCGCCGACGGTCGTCTCCTCCAGGGCGCGGCCGACGAAGCGGGTGCCGATGAAGGACTCGTTGACGAAGTCGGTGGCCAGCGGCAGCTCGCCCCTGGAGTGCAGTTGGGCCATGCGGGCGCTGGTGCCGGTGCCGCACGGGGAGCGGTCGAACCAGCCGGGGTGGATGGCCATGGCGTGCCTGGAGTGGGCGGCGGTGGAGCCGGGGGCGGCGAAGTAGACGTGGTGGCAGCCCCTGATGCGCTCGTCCTCGGGGTGGACGGGCTCGTCGGCGGCATTGACGGCGGCCATCGTGGCGAGCCCTGCGGCGAGGATCTCGTCCTTGGCGGCCCGGTCGAACGGCAGCCCGTAGGAGGCGAGGTCCACGATGGCGTAGAAGTTGCCGCCGTAGGCGAGGTCGTAGGGGACGGCGCCGAAGCCGGGGACCTCGACGCGGGCGTCGAGGCGGTCGGTGTAGGAGGGGACGTTGCGCAGCGTGACCGACAGCGCCATGCCGTCCCGGACGGCGACGTCCACGGTGACGAGCCCGGCGGGCACCTCCAGGCGCACGGTGGTGACGGGCTCGACGACCTCGACCATCCCGGTCTCGACGAGGACGGTGGCGACGCCGATGGTGCCGTGCCCGCACATCGGCAGCAGCCCGGACACCTCGATGAACAGCACACCCCAGTCGGCGTCCGGCCGGGTGGGGGGCTGCAGGATGGCGCCGCTCATGGCGGAGTGGCCGCGCGGCTCGTTCATGAGCAGGCGGCGGATGTGGTCGAGATGGTCGCGGAAGTAGACGCGCCGCTCGGCCATGCTGGCGCCGGGGACGGTGCCGACGCCGCCGGTGATCACCCGGGTGGGCATGCCCTCGGTGTGTGAGTCCACGGCGTGGAAGACCCTCTGTGTGCGCAAGGCTCCCCTTCGGTGGTGACGCGGTGTCGGTGGTGACGCGGCCGCCCGCGCGGGGGCGGGCGGCCGTACTCAGGCTAGGACAGCCCGTCCGCGAGGACCTTGGCGATCACGGTGCGCAGCTCGGGCGAGTCCAGCGGCAGGCGGGGCGGGCGGCACGCGCCGCCCCGGCGACCGGCCTCGTCCATGGTGAGCTTGATCGCCTGCACGAACTCGGTCTTCGCGTCCCAGCGCAGCAACGGGTGCAGCGCCCGGTACAGCGGCAGCGCCGTCTCCAGGTCGTGGGCCATCGCGGCGCGGTAGAGCGCCACGTTGGAGGCGGGCAGCGCGTTGGGGAAGCCGGCGATCCAGCCGACCGCCCCGGCCAGCGCCAGCTCCAGCAGCACGTCGTCGGAGCCCACCAGCAGGTCCAGGCCCGGGGCGAGTTCGGCCAGTTCGTAGGCCCGTCGTACGTCGCCGGTGAACTCCTTGACCGCCACGATCAGGCCCTCGGCGTGCAGCCTCGTCAGCAGCGCGGGCGTCAGGTCGACCTTGGTGTCGTAGGGGTTGTTGTAGGCGACCACCGGCACGCCGGCCGCCGCGACCTGCCGGTAGTGACCGAGGACGGCCTGCTCGTCGGCGCGGTAGGAGTTGGGCGGCAGCAGCAGCACCGAGCCGCAGCCGAGGTCGCGGGCGTGCTCGGCCCAGCGCCTGGACTCCGCCGCCCCGTAGGCGCCCACGCCCGCCATGACGCGCTCGCCGCCGACCGAGGCCACGGCGGTCTCGACGACGCGGGCGCGCTCGTCGGCGGTCAGCGTCTGGTACTCGCCGAGCGAGCCGTTGGGCACCACGCCGTCGCAGCCGTTGTCGACGAGCCACCGGCAGTGCTCGGCGTAGGCGTCGTAGTCGACGGACAGGTCGTCGTCGAACGGCAGCGCCGTGGCCACCATGACGCCGTGCCAGGGTTGCGTGCGATCGGTCATCACGAATCCTTCTGTGGGGAGGCGAGTTCGCCGAGCGTGATCGGCTGGGCGATGGGGCGGCGGGGGGCCTGCTGAGGTTGCCCGGACAGGCAGGAGACGGCGTAGCCGCACATGCGGCCCTGGCACCAGCCCATGCCGGGGCGGGCCAGGAGTTTGATCGAGCGGGCGTCGGCGGCACCGAGCCGCTGGGCCTCGCGGACGCGGGCGAGGGGGACCTCCTCGCACCGGCACACGAGGGTGTCCTCGCGCAGCCAGCCGGTCCAGCCGGGCCGTACGGGGTAGGCGCGGTGCAGGGCGGCGGCGAAGGCGCGCAGGCGGGCCCGGCGCCGCAGGAGCACGGCGGGGACGTCGGCGCCTCCGGCGGCGGCGAGGCCGGCGATGCGGCCTTCGAGTTCGGCGAGTTCGCTGCCGCCGACGCCGGTGGGCTCGCCCGCCGCCCAGACGCCGGGGACGCTCGTCCGCTGGCGGGCGTCCACGGCCACGACGGGGCTGCCGTCCGCGTCGGAGGCGGTGGCGCAACCGAGCTGGACGGCAAGGTCGAGTTGCGGGACGAAGCCGTAGCCGACGGCGAGCGTGTCGCAGGCGACCCGCTTCGCCGAGCGCGCCCGCCAGTCGCGGCCGAGGCGGGCGACGGTGACGCCGGTGACCTCCTGCCCGCCGTGGGCGGCGATCACGGCGTGGCCGGTCAGGTACGGCACGCGGTGGCGGGCCAGCCTGAGCGCGTACCCCGCGGCCTCACCGGCCTTCCCCAGCGCCAGGATCGGGTGCCCGGCCAGGCCGAGCCCGCTGGAGGCCTCGTAGACGCCGACCACGTGGGCGCCCGCCCGCGCCAGGCCCGCCGCGACGGGGAGCAGGAAGGGGCCGGTCCCGGCCACCGCGACGCGCCTGCCCGCGACCACGCCGTCGCCTTTGAGCAGCGCCTGGGCGCCGCCCGCGGTGAGGACGCCGGGCAGGTCCCAGCCGGGGAAGGGCAGCGGCCGGTCGTGGGCGCCGGTGGCGATGAGCAGGCGGCGGGCGAGGAGCGGCGGCTCCCCCTTGGCATGGACGGTGAACGCGCCGTCCTCGGCGGCGACGGCCCAGATCTGGCGGCGCGTCCGCACCTCGGCACGGGCCGACAGGACCTCGCACTGGCGGGCGAAGCGGGCCTTCGGGCGCTCGCCGAGGGCGTGGCGGTGGTATTGGCCGCCGAGGCGCGCGTTGCCGTCGAGGAGGACGACACGCAGGCCGAGGAGAGCGGCGGTGAGCGCCCCGGCGACCCCGGCGGGTCCGCCGCCGACGACGGCGAGGTCGTAGGCGCTCACGTGGCGCTCACCTCGTCGCCGGGCGCGGCCTCGGTCAGGCAGGCGCGCTCGGGGGCGGCGCCGTTCACGCTGACCAGGCAGTCGAAGCAGACGCCGATGCCGCAGAACAGCCCGCGTGGCCGCCCGCCGAAGCGGGTGGTCCGCCAGGAGCGGATCCCGGCCGCGTGCAGTGCCGCGCCGAGGCTCTGCCCTGCGACGACCGGTACGGCCCGGCCCTCGAAGACTATCTCGAAGCGTTCTGTCACCGTTCCTCCTCACCGAACCGGTCCGGGCGGAACGGGCGCAGATCCATCTCGGGACGTTCACCGGCGAGCCGCTGGGCCAGCAGGTAGCCGGTGGCGGGGGCCAGGCCGATGCCCGCGCCCTCGTGGCCGCACGCGTGGTAAAGGCCGGGCGCGCGCGGGTCGGGGCCGATCACGGGCAGATGGTCGGGGCAATACGGCCGAAAGCCGCAGTAGGAGCGGATGGCCCGGACCCCGGCCAGCGCCGGGAACAGCTCGACCGCCTGGGCGGCCAGCCGCGAGAGCACGGGCAGCGAGGTCGTGCGGTCGAAGCCGACACGTTCGCGACTGGCCCCGATCAGGACGGTCCCCGCCGGGGTGCCCTCGACGACGGCTGCGGTCGCGAGGTCGGCGGAGTCGCTGGCCACGCCTTCGGCGTAGGCGGCTGTGTACACCTTGTGCCTGATGAGAGGTTTCGGCAGGGGCTCGGTCACGAGGATGAAGCCGCGTCTCGGCAGCACCGGCAGGTGCACCCCGGCCAGCCGGGCGAGGTCGCCGCCCCAGGTGCCGCCGGCGTTGACGACGGCGCCGCCGAGGATGTCGCCGGCGCTGGTGCGTACGCCGGTGACGCGCTCGCCCGAGCGCAGGAAACCGGTGACGGTGACGCCGGTGCGCAGGCGCAGTGTGCCCCGGCCGTGGGCGCGGGCGCCGTGATCGAGGAGCCTGGCGGCGGCGAGCATGGGCTGGACCTGGGCGTCCTCGGGGTAGTGGACGCCGCCGGCCAGCCCCGGCGCCAGTTCCGGCTCGTAGCCGGGCAGCGCCTCGCCGGGAACCGCCGTGTGCTCCACGCCCTGTGCGGCAGCCAGATCGGTGAGCTGCCGGTAGGCGTCGGCGGTCGCGGCGACGACCAGGCCGCCTTTGGCCTCGAACTCGAACCCGCCGTGGCCGGCCAGTTCGCGCCAGAGGCGGTTGGACAGCAGCGCGAGGTCCAGTTCGGGGCCCGGCTCCTTGTCGGAGACCAGGATGTTGCCCTCACCGGCGCCCGTGGTGCCGCCCGCGACGGGGCCTCGGTCGACGACGGTCACATCGAGCCCGGCGCGCGCGGCGTAGTAGGCGCACGCGGCGCCGACCACTCCGGCGCCGATGACGATCACGTCGGACATCGGCCCCCTCTCGGTAATATGTCACACTACACTGAATGGATCTTCCACGCCAGAGGCGACGGCGGGACCGGCACCAGGGGCCCATACCATCGATGTCGTGAACCTACCCACGCGCCGCCTGGCCTCCCGGCTCAGCCTGCCCGTCCTCGCCATGGCCTCCGTGGTCGCCAACGCGGGCATCACCGTGACCGGTGCGGCGGTCCGGGTCACCGGCTCGGGCCTCGGCTGCCCCGAGTGGCCCAAGTGCACCGCCGACAGCTACGTCCCGGTCGCCCACCCGGAGATCTCCCCGGTGATGATGGGCGTCGAGTTCGGCAACCGGCTGGTGACCTTCCTGGTGCTGGCCGTGGGGTTCGCCTGCGTGGTCAAGGCCTGGAGTTCGCGCGGGTCCCGGCCCGACCTGCTGTGGCTGGCGCTCATCCAGCCCGCGGGCATCACCGCGCAGGCGCTGTGGGGCGGCGTCGTGGTCAAGACGATGCTCAACCCGTTCACCGTGGGCATGCACTTCATCCTCTCGATCGGCCTGACGGCCGGGTGCTGGCTGCTGTACACCCGCTCCAGGCAGGGCACAGGGCCCGCCCGCCTGCTCGTCCACCCGGCCATCGCCAAGCTGACGGCCGGCCTGGTGGCCGCGGTTCTCGGGCTGCTGGTGGCCGGGGTCGCCGTCACCGGCACCGGCCCCCACTCGGGCGACGAACTGGCCTCCCGCTTCGACCTCGACATCGAGATCGTCGCCCGGATCCACGCCGACCTCGCCTACCTGGTGGTCGGGCTGACCTTCGCCGTGGTGTTCGCGCTGTACGTCAGCCGCGCGCCCCGGCCGGTGCTGCGGGCCGCGCTCGCGCTGCTGGCGATCGAACTGCTCCAGGGCGCGATCGGCTACACCCAGTACTTCCTCGGGGTGCCCGCGTTCCTCGTGGGGCTGCACGTGCTCGGCGCGACGCTGGTGTGGATCTTCACGTTGCGGCTGGTCTCGGCGACCAGGACGCGCGACGCCGTGGAGCCGGTCCCCTCCCCCACTCTCGCGGCCACCAGCGCCTGACCTGGTATGACCGGATAAGTCCGCCACTCCCCCACCGCCAACAGTCGGGATATATCCGGATACGGGCGCCTGGCACGGTCAGCCGGGCGCTCCGGGCGCCGTCTCGGGCTGCGGAGCCGGAAAGCCCGCTCTGGCCGCGCTCATGCACTCCAGCAGCGCCCGCTGCTCGGTGTGGAAGGTGTGCTCGTCGACCACCCGCCGCGCCGCCCGGTCGTGGAGCAGGCCCAGCTCCGTCGCCGCCAGTTGATAGTCGCTCATCGCCCGCAGCCCCGCCTTGCCGCCGCGCACGCGCGCCCACTGGCGGGCCTGGCGCCGCCGCGACAGCGCCGACAGCATGTACACGTCGGCCCCGTTGACCAGCCCGGTCGGCTGGTAGGGCGGCAGGTAGAGCTGGAGCAGGGCGACGATGCGGCGCCGGTCCTTCAGCACCACGCCGATGAGCGCGAGCAGCACCAGCAGCAGCGTGCCGTAGGCGATGGCCAGACCGCCGATCCCGCCGTAGGAGGCCATGCCGTTCCACAGACCGTGCAGCAGCATGGCGCCCACCCACCCGACCAGCACGTAGCCGACGCGGCGCGTGCCGGTGTGCTGGGCGGCGTAGGCGACGGCGATGCCGATCATCGAGGTGAACAGCGGGTGCGCGAACGGCGAGAGCACGCCGCGCAGCACCACGGTCACCGCGAGCCCCTTCACGCCCTGCTCGGTGAGGGCGGCCACGTAGTAGCTGACGTTCTCGCTCATCGCGAAGCCGAGCCCGACCATGCTGGCGTAGATGATGCCGTCGGTGGGCCCGTCGAGCTCGGCGCGGCGAAAGCGCAGCAGGCCGAGCAGGACCAGTCCCTTCATGGTCTCCTCGACCACGGGCGCGCCGAAGGTGGCCGCGACGCTGCGCGCGTTGTCGGGGCTGAGGTTGGCCGCGTCGATGATGTAGTGCAAGTTGAAGGAGTTGATCACGCCCGCGACCAGGACGGCGATGCCCGCCCCCCAGGCGAAGGCGAAGATCAGGTTGCTGCGCGGCTCCGGCTCCATGCGGTCGAGCGCGAGCACCGCGGCGAGGAGCACCGGCACCGGCGCCAGCGCGAGGGCCAGCGAGATGAAGAACGCGACGGGCGCGCCGTTGAACACGTCGTACGACAGGGAGACGAGGGCGCAGATGCCCGTCACGACCAGCCCGATGATCAACGCGGAGGACGGCCGGTCCTTGAACACCCAGCGTGGATCACGGGACGCCATACGGTGACTGTAACGGATGCGGATCTCGGTGTCCCGGCCGTGTGCCCGCTCAGGCCAGCAGCGGGTCGATGGCGACGGCGAGGAACAACAACGCCAGGTAGGCGTTGGACCAGTGGAAGAATCGCATCGGCCGCAGGTCGACACCGCTCATGCCGGCGTTGAGGCGGCCCAGCACCCGGTAGATCTCCCACAGGCACACCACGCCGAGCACCAGCGCGACCGCCGGGTAGAGCAGCGTGGTGCCCGCGACGGGCCACAGCAGCAGCGAGCAGGCCACGGTCGCCCACGTGTAGGCGATCGACTCCCTGATCACGCGGCGCTCGGTGGCCACCACGGGCAGCATCGGGATCGAGGCCGCCGCGTAGTCCTCCTTGTAGCGCATCGCGAGGGTCCAGGTGTGCGGCGGCGTCCAGAAGAAGACCACGCCGAACAACACCAGTGGCGTCCACTCCAGGCCGCCCGTGATGCCGGACCAGCCGATCACGACGGGCATGCACCCGGCCAGGCCGCCCCAGACGATGTTCTGGGAGGTGCGCCGCTTCAGGATCAGCGAGTAGACGAAGACGTAGAACAGGATCGCCGACAGGTTGAGCAGCGCGGCCACGGCGTTGGTGGTCAGCCACATGCCCGCCACCGACAGCACTCCGAGCACCACGCCGAAGACCAGGGCGGCCTTCGGGGTGACCTGGTGCCGGGCCAGGGGGCGCTTGCGGGTGCGCCGCATCTTCACGTCGATGTCGCGGTCGATGTAGCAGTTGAGCGCGTTGGCGCTGCCCGCCGACAGCGTGCCGAAGACCATGATGGAAAGGGCCGTCCACAGCGGCGGCAGCCCACCGGCGGCCAGGAACATCACGGGCAGGGTGGTGATCAGCAGCAGCTCGATGACCCGCGGCTTGGTCAGGGCGACGTACGCCTTGACGACCGCGCCGATGGAGCGCGCAGGCGTCTTGGCCGGGGCCGGGGCCTGCGGCCGGTTGGTGAGCACCGTCAAGGCGCTTCCAGCGTGTGCGGAGTCAACGCGTAACCTCTGATTAGAGCGATCCGTGATTGGACGCATCGGGCGTTCAAGCGAACAACCAAACTGTAGTCGCAGGGACGGCCGGTCCGGCCAATGGGGGGCTGCGGCCGCTCCTGGACGGGTACGGGGTGGATTGGGAATCGATCTCCGCCTCTACTCGGTTAGGGTCCCGTGTGGGCGGGATCAGCCAACCGGCACCACCGATGACAACCCAAGATTCCGGAGATCGAGCAGTTGAGCACCTTTGAATGGACCGACCTCGACAAGCAGGCGGTCGACGCGGTCCGAGCGCTGGCAATGGACGCGGTGGAGAAGGCCGGCAACGGCCATCCGGGTACGGCGATGAGCCTCGCGCCCGCGGCGTACCTGCTCTTCCAGCGGACGATGCGCCACGACCCGACCGACACCTCCTGGGTGGGCCGCGACCGTTTCGTACTGTCGTGCGGCCACTCCAGCCTGACCCTCTACATCCAGCTGTTCCTGTCGGGTTACGGTCTGACCCTGCACGACCTTGAGACGCTGCGCCAGTGGGACAGCCTCACGCCCGGCCACCCCGAGCACGGGCACACGGTCGGCGTGGAGACCACGACCGGCCCGCTGGGCCAGGGCATCGGCAACGCGGTCGGCATGGCGATGGCCGCCCGCCGTGAGCGGGGCCTGTTCGACCCCGACGCGGCCCCCGGCACGAGCCCGTTCGACCACCACATCTGGTGCATCGCCTCCGAGGGAGACCTGGAGGAGGGCGTCAGCCACGAGGTGAGCGCCCTGGCCGGGCACCAGAAGCTGGGCAACCTCACCGTGCTGTTCGACTCCAACCACATCTCGATCGAGGACGACACGCAGATCGCGCTGTCCGAGGACATCCTCAAGCGGTACGAGGCCTACGGCTGGCACGTGCAGAAGGTCGACTGGACCCGTACCGGTGAGTACGCCGAGGACGTCGCGGAGCTGAACGCCGCCCTTGAGGCCGCCCGCGCCGAGTCCGACCGGCCCTCGTTCATCATGCTGCGCACGATCATCGGCTGGCCCGCGCCCAACAAGCAGAACACCGGCAAGATCCACGGCTCGGCGCTGGGCGCCGACGAGGTGGCCGCCACGAAGAAGATCCTCGGCCTCGATCCGGCCAAGAGCTTCGACGTGCCCGCCGAGGTCCTCGACCACGCCCGCGAGGTGGCACGGCGCGGCCGCGAGTCGCACGCCGAGTGGGACAAGAGCTACGCCGAGTGGCGGCTGACCAACCCGGAGCGGGCCGCCGAGTTCGACCGGATCTCCGCCCGCGAGCTGCCCGCAGGCTGGACGAGCGCGCTGCCCGAGTTCGAGGTGGGCGGCTCCGTCGCCACCCGCAAGGCCAGCGGCGAGTTCCTCAACTCGGTCTCACGGGTGCTGCCCGAGCTGTGGGGCGGCTCGGCCGACCTGGCCGAGTCCAACAACACCACGATGAAGGGCGAGCCGTCCTTCATCCCCGAGGAGTACCAGACCAAGGAGTTCCCGGGCGGCCGCTACGGGCGCACGCTGCACTTCGGCATCCGTGAACACGGCATGGGCGCGATCCTCAACGGCATCGCGCTGCACGGCGGCACCCGGCCGTACGGCGGCACCTTCCTGGTCTTCTCCGACTACATGCGCCCGTCGGTGCGCCTGGCGGCGCTGATGAAGCTGCCGGTCACCTACGTGTGGACGCACGACTCGATCGGCCTCGGCGAGGACGGCCCGACGCACCAGCCGGTCGAGCACCTGTGGGCGCTGCGCGCGATCCCGGGCCTGGACGTGGTCCGCCCGGCCGACGCCAACGAGACCGTGTACGCGTGGAAGACCGTGCTCGGCCACACCGACCGCCCGGCGGCGCTCGCGCTGACCCGCCAGAACCTGCCCGTGTACGAGGGCACCAGCGCCGAGGGCGTCGCCAGGGGCGCCTACGTGCTGCGCGAGGCGAGCGACGGCGTCCCCCAGGTCGTCCTCATCGGCACCGGCAGCGAGGTCGAACTGGCCGTCGGCGCCCGTGAGCTGCTGGAGGCGCAGGGCGTGCCGACGCGGGTCGTGTCGATGCCGTGCGTCGAGTGGTTCCACGCGCAGGACGCGGCCTACCGGCAGAGCGTGCTGCCGCCGTCGGTGCGCGCGAGGGTCGCCGTCGAGGCGGGAATCGGGCTCGGCTGGCGGGAGTTCGTCGGAGAGGCGGGCGAGGTGGTGAGCCTGGAGCACTTCGGGGCATCGGCACCGTACAAGACGCTTTACGAGCAGTTCGGTCTGACGGCCGAGCGTGTGGCGGCGGCCGCCAGGGCGAGCCTCGCCAGGCTCGGCCAGGACAAGGGCGAGACGACGGGAAACTGAGATGAGCGGCAACGACAATCTGAATCGGCTCTCCGGCCAGGGCGTGTCCATCTGGCTGGACGACATCAGCCGCGAGCGGCTGCGCACGGGCAACCTCGACCAGCTGATCGGCGACAAGAACGTGGTGGGCGTGACGTCCAACCCGACGATCTTCGCATCGGCGCTGAGCAAGGGCGACGCCTACGACGCCCAGCTGCACGACCTCGCCGTGCGCGGTGTGGGCGTCGACGAGGCGGTGCGCGCGATCACGACGTACGACATCCGCTGGGCCGCCGACGTGCTGCGCCCGGTCTACGACGCCACCGGCGGCGTGGACGGGCGGGTCTCGATCGAGGTGGACCCGCGCCTGGCCCGCGAGACGGAGAAGACCATCGCCGAGGTGCGCGCGCTGTGGTGGATGGTCGACCGGCCCAACCTGTTCATCAAGATCCCGGCGACCCTGGAGGGGCTGCCCGCGATCACGCAGGCGATCTCCGAGGGCATCAGCGTCAACGTCACGCTGATCTTCTCCCTGGAGCGCTACCGCGCGGTCATGGACGCCTGGCTGGCCGGCCTGGAGGCCGCCCACGCCAAGGGCCTGAACCTCGCGAACGTGGAGTCGGTGGCCTCGTTCTTCGTCAGCCGCGTCGACTCCGAGATCGACAAGCGGCTCGACGCGGCGGGCCGGCCGGAGCTCAAGGGCAAGGCGGGCGTGGCCAACGCGCGCCTGGCCTACGCGGCCTTCGAGGAGGTCATGAACTCCGAGCGCTGGCAGCGGCTGCGCGCCGCCGGCGCCCGCCCGCAGCGCCCGCTGTGGGCCTCCACGGGCGTGAAGAACCCCGAGTACTCCGACACCATGTACGTCGACGAGCTGGTCGCCCCCGGCACCGTGAACACGATGCCGGAGAAGACCCTCGACGCCGAGGCCGACCACGGCAAGGTCACCGGCGACACCGTCCGGCCCTTCTACGAGCAGGCGTGGAACACCATGGCCGCGCTCAAGGAGGCGGGCGTCGACTACGACGACGTCGTGCGCGTCCTCGAGGACGAGGGCGTCGAGAAGTTCGAGGCGTCCTGGAGCGAACTGCTCGAAAGCGTCGGCAAGAAGCTGGTCGGGTAGTGGAGATCACGATCCGCGAGGAGAGGGCGGCACACGCCGCCGTCTCCGCCGTGGAGCGACTCGTCGCCGACGGCGTCCCCGGACGGCTGGCCGCCGGGGACCCCACGCTGTGGGGCGAGGAGGCCGAGGCGGAGGCGGCCACCCGGCTGGGGTGGCTGAGCCTGCCTCGGACCTCCCGCGAGCTGCTGCCGGAGATCGCCGAGCTGGTCGCCTGGGCGGCGGCCGAGGAGCTGACGAACGTGGTGCTCGCGGGCACCGGCGGCTCGTCGCTGGCCGCCGAGGTCGTCTGCGACAGCGCGGACGTGCCGCTGACCGTGCTCGACACCACCGACAGCCAGCAGGTACGCCGGGCGCTCGCCGAGGGCCTGGCGCACACGGTCCTGGTGGTGGCGAGCAAGAGCGGCGAGACCGTCGAGACCGGCAGCGTCCTGCGGATCTTCGAGGCGGCCTTCCAGGACGCCGGGATCGACCCGGCGACGCGGATCGTGATCGTGACAGACCCCGGCTCGCCGCTCGCGCCGGCGGCGGCCGATGCCGGGTACCGGCTCGTCCTGGCCCGCCCGGACGTGGGCGGGCGCTACTCGGCGCTGTCGGCGTTCGGCCTGGTGCCGAGCGCGCTGGCGGGCGTGCCGGTGGAGCGGCTGCTCGACGAGGCGGCCGAGGTGGCGCCGCTGCTGTCGCGGCCCGAGGGCAACCCCGGGCTGCTGCTGGGCGCGGTGATCGGCGGATCGGCGCTGGCCGGGCGCGACAAGCTGGTCCTTGAGGACCAGTTGTCCGAGCTGAACGGGCTGCCGGTGTGGATCGAGCAGTTGCTGGCCGAGTCCACCGGCAAGGACGGCAGGGGCATCCTGCCGGTCGTCGGCGCCGACCCTTCGGGGGTGGGCGACGAACTGGTCCTGGCGATCGCCTCCGACATCGGAGACGTGCGCGTCGACGGGCCGCTCGGGGCGCAGTTCCTGGTGTGGGAGTACGCGACGGCGGTCGTGGGCCGCCTGCTTGAGGTCAACCCGTTCGACCAGCCGGACGTGGCCTCGGCCAAGCGCGCTACGGCCGCGCTGCTCGTCTCGCCGCACGAGCCGAACGAGCCGGTGCTGGTGGACGGCCCTGTCGAGGTCTACGGCAGCACGTCGGCCCATGACCTGCCCGGCGTCTACTCCGAGTTGCTCCACGCCGTCCCCCACGACGGCTACCTGGCGGTGCTGGCCTACCTCGACCGGCTGGCCGCCTTCGACGCGCCGGTGCCCGACGGCGCCGACTTCGTGGAGATGACCGACGCCTGGATGGCGGCCGACGCCGCGACGCTGCGCGCGCTGCTGGCGCTGCGCACCCCGCGGCCGGTGACCTTCGGCTGGGGTCCGCGTTATCTGCACTCCACCGGGCAGTACCACAAAGGCGGGCCGCCCACCGGGGTGTTCCTGCAGATCACCGGGGTGGTGCAGGACGACGTCCCGGTGCCGGGGCGCTCCTACACGCTTCGCTCGCTCCAGCTCGCGCAGGCGCTCGGCGACCTGACGGCGCTGACCGAGCTCGGCAGGCCGGCCGTACGCCTGCATCTGACCGACCGGGCGGCGGGGGTCGCGCACCTGCTCGCCGCAGCACAGGAGGCTTGAGATGAATGACCCGGCAGCGCCCGCCGAGGAGGCCGCGACCGTAGCGGCCGCCGTCGCGGGCACGGCCGCCCCTGCGGGAACGACTGTGGACACAGCGGTGAACCCGGCGGCGGTCAACCCCCTTCGCGATCCGCGTGACAAGCGGCTGCCCAGGGTGGCGGGTCCGTGTGTGATGGTGTTGTTCGGTGTGACGGGTGACCTGGCCAAGCGCAAGCTGCTGCCGGCGATCTACGACCTGGGCAACAGAGGGCTGTTGCCGCCCGGCTTCTCGCTGGTGGGCTTCGCCCGTCGTGACTGGAAAGACCAGGATTTCGCGAAGCTGACGCACGACGCGGTGAAGGCCAACGCGCGCACGCCGTTCCGCGAGGAGGTCTGGAGGCAGCTCGCCGAGGGCATCCACTTCGTGCCCGGCGAGTTCTCCGACGACGGCGCGTTCGACGCGCTGGCGATGGCGTTGAAGGAGATCGACCAGACCCGGGGCACGGGCGGCAACTATGCGTTCTACCTGTCGGTGCCGCCGAAGTTCTTCCCCAAGGTGGTGCAGCAGCTCAAGCGGACCGGCCTCGCCGACGCCCCCGAGGGCTCGTGGCGGCGCGTGGTGATCGAGAAGCCGTTCGGCCACGACCTGAAGAGCGCCCACGAGCTCAACGAGATCACCACCGAGGCCTTCCCGGAGTCGTCGATCTTCCGGATCGACCACTACCTGGGCAAGGAGACCGTCCAGAACATCATGGCGCTGCGCTTCGCCAACAACCTGTACGAGCCGATCTGGAACCGCTCCTACGTCGACCACGTGCAGATCACCATGGCCGAGGACATCGGCCTGGCCGGTCGCGCGGGCTACTACGACGGCATCGGCGCGGCCCGCGACGTGATCCAGAACCACCTGCTCCAGCTCCTCGCGCTGGTGGCGATGGAGGACCCGACCTCCTTCGACGCCTCCGCGCTGCGGCGGGAGAAGGAGAAGGTGCTGAAGGCGGTGCGGCTGCCGGCCGACCTGAAGCACAACACGGCGCGCGGCCAGTACGCCAAGGGCTGGCAGGGCGGTGAGAAGGTCGTCGGCTACCTCCAGGAGGACGGCATCCCCGCCGACTCCACGACCGAGACGTACGCGGCGATCAAACTGGAGATCGCCAACCGGCGATGGGCCGGGGTGCCGTTCTACCTGCGTACCGGCAAGCGGCTCGGGCGGCGGGTGACGGAGGTCGCGGTCGTGTTCCAGCGGGCGCCGCACCTGCCCTTCAGCAAGGACGACACCGAGATCCTCGGCCAGAACGCGCTGGTCGTCAGGGTCCAGCCGGACGAGGGCATCACCGTGCGGTTCGGCTCGAAGGTGCCGGGCACCGCGATGGAGGTGCGCGATGTGTCCATGGACTTCGCCTACGGCGAGTCGTTCATGGAGTCCTCGCCGGAGGCGTACGAGCGGTTGCTGCTCGATGTGATGATCGGCGACCCGCCGCTGTTCCCGCACCAGCGGGAGGTGGAGCTGTCGTGGAAGATCCTCGACCCGATCGAGGAGTTCTGGGCCACGCAGGGCCAGCCGGAGGAGTACCCGTCCGGGTCCTGGGGACCGCCGTCCGCCGACGAGATGATGGCCCGCGACGGGCGCGTGTGGAGAAGGCTATGACCAGTTTCATGCTCACGGACACCACCGCGGGGAAGATCTCCGCGCAGCTCACCCATCTGCGCCACCAGATGGGCGCGCCCGCCATAGGGATGGTGCTGACGCTGGTGGTGGTCTGCGACGAGCGCGACCAGTACGACTCGCTGCGCTCGGCCACGGAGGCGGCGCGCGAGCACCCCTCGCGCATCCTCGTGGTGATCAAGCGGGAGACCGACGAGCCCAACCGGCTCGACGCCGAGCTGCGCGTCGGCGAGTCCACGCCGGGCGAGGTGGTGGTGCTGCGCCTGTACGGCGAGCTGACCGCGCACGCCGACTCGGTGGTGAGCCCGCTGCTGCTGCCGGACACGCCGGTGGTGGCGTGGTGGCCGGGCGAGGCGCCCGACGTGGTGTCCAAGGACCCGATCGGGATGCTCGCGCAGCGGCGCATCACCGACGCCAAGTCGGGTGACGGGGTCAAGGAGCTGGTGACGCGGGCCAGGGGGTATGCCGGCGGCGACACCGACCTGGCCTGGGCGCGGATCACGCCGTGGCGCAGCCTGCTGGCCGCCGCCTTCGACCAGCAGGTGGGACGGGTGCGGAAGGGCGTGGTCGAGGCGCTGGCCGGGCATCCGAGCGCGCCGCTGCTGGCGGCGTGGCTGACCGAGCGCCTGGGCGCGCCGGTGAAGGTGGTGGAGTCGGCGGGGCCGGGGCTGACGTCGGTGCGGCTGACGCTGGGCGACGGGGAGCTGTCGGTGGTGCGCTCGGACTCGCGGCAGGCCACGCTGTCGCGGCCGGGCCGTCCGGACCGGCACGTGGCCCTGGCCCGGCGGCAGACGCCCGAGCTGCTGGCGGAGGAGCTGCGCCGCCTGGACAGCGACGAGATCTACGAGGCCGCGGTGAAGAAGCTCGCCAGGTCCCACAAGGGCTGAGGCCCTCGAACCCACCCATCCCGTACGGCCCGGCCACCCCAGCCGCCGCC
>NZ_BAAAHQ010000007.1:237514-288095 GCF_039525605.1 Nonomuraea longicatena
CCCCCTCCCCGGCGGCACTCCCCGCTCCGGGCCCCGGGGCGACGCCGCCCCGTGACGCGCCCGAAGGGGCACGGCCGGGCTGGGAAAGCCCGCAGGAGATGGAAGACTACGCGTTGTGAGTGTTCCTACAGTTGTCGTACACCGGGATGCCGACATCCTGGCCAAGGCGGTCGCCGCCCGGATCATCACCCGCCTGGTGGACGTGCAGTCCGCGAAGGGTTCCGCCTCGATCGTGCTGACCGGGGGCAGCGTCGGCGTCGCCACCCTGGCCGCCATCGCGGACACGCCCGCCCGTGACGCCGTCGACTGGCGGCGGCTGGACGTGTGGTGGGGCGATGAGCGCTTCCTGCCCGCCGGCGACCCCGAACGCAATGAGACCGGCGCCCGCAAGGCGCTGCTCGACCAGGTCGACCTCGACCCGGAGCGCGTGCACGTGATGCGCGGGCCGGACTCCGGGCTGACGGCGGAGGAGGCGGCAGACGCCTACGCCGCCGAGCTGCGGGCGGCGGCCCGGCCAGAGGATCACGGGCCGGTGCCGACGTTCGACGTGATGCTGCTGGGCATGGGCCCCGACTCGCACGTGGCCTCGCTGTTCCCCGGTATGCCGGCGTTGTACGACACGCGGCCGGTGGTGGCGGTGCACGGTTCGCCGAAGCCGCCGCCGACCCGGATCTCGCTGACCATGCCCGCCATCCAGGCGGCGCGCGAGGTGTGGGTGGTGGCCGCGGGCGAGGAGAAGGCGGGGGCGGTCCGGCTGGCGCTGTCGGAGTCCGGGCCGGTGCAGGTGCCGGCGGCGGGGGCGCGCGGCCGGGGGCGGACGTTGTTCCTGCTGGATCGCGCCGCCGCCGCGAAGATCCCGCCGGAGCTGGGGCGGCTGGCCTCGCCGTGACGTCGGGGGCCTGACGACCGGGCCCGCCCCGATGGGTGTGGGCCCGGCCTCCGGAGGGTTAGGGGCCGGAGGCCGGGAGTCTGTCCGGGCGACCGGCCTCAGCCTCGGGCCGCCAGGGCGTCGATCTCGGCGATCACGGCGCTCTTACGGTCGGCGGCCATGGACGACGCCTGGACGCCGTTCCTGGCCAGCTGGGCGAGTTCGGGCACGCCGAGCCCGAAGGTCCGCGCCACGACCCGGTACTCCTCGTTGAGCGAGGTGGCGAACATGGGCGGGTCGTCGGTGTTGAGGGTGAGGAACAGCCCCTCCTCCAGCAGGCGCGGCAGCGGGTGGTCCTCGATGCGCGCGATCTGGCCGGTGTACACGTTGGAGGTCGGGCACACGTCGAGCGGGATCTGGCGCTCGCGCAGTACGGCGACGAGCTTGGGGTCGTCGAGGCAGCGGATGCCGTGGGCGATCCGCTCGGCGCCGAGGGCTTCCAGCGACTCCCAGATGACCTCGGCGCCGTCCATCTCACCGGCGTGCGGCAGGCTGCGCAGCCCTGCGTTGCGGGCCGCCGTGAACGCGTCGCGGAAGGTGTCGCGGTACTTCGGCCGCTCCTGCTCGATGCCCGCGAGACCGAAACCTACCAATGCCTCGGGAGGTTCTTGGAGGGAGTGCTCCAGGGTGACCCGGGCGGCCTCCTCGCCGTGCTCTCCCGGGATGTCGAAGATGTAGGCCATCTCTACGCCGTACTCCTCCAGCGAGCGGCGCGAGGCGAGGTCGAGTGCCTCGGTGACCGCGCGCATCGGGATCCCCATGACGTGATGGGCGTACGGGGTGACCTGGAGTTCGACGTACCTGCCCCGCTGGGGTGCGAGGTCGCGGGCCAGGCCGAGCACCAGCGTGGCCACGTCCTCGGGCTCGCGCACGAGGGAGTTGACCTTCTCGTAGACGCGGGCGAACGCCGGGAAGTCCTTGAAGGTGTAGAAGGCTCGCAGTTCCTCCTCCGTGGTGGGGACCCCGCTGCCGGGGTAGCGGCGCGCGAGTTCCAGCACGGTGGGCACCGAGGCCGAGCCGACCAGGTGGACGTGTAGTTCGACCTTGGGAAGATCGTCGATGAAGGCGTCGGTGGTCATGACGACGACCATAGGGGCGGCCACCGCCGCTCCGACAGCGTTTCGGCATCAATCTCACATAAGAATGTCAGATTAACGGAGGCGGTCGAGTCTGGCGCGGGCCAGCCGCTCCTCGCGGCGGGTGACCTCCAGGCGCTGCTGACTGTCGGTCAGGCGCTTGCGGGCCCTGGCCAGCTTCTTCTCCAGCCTGGCGGCCTTCTCCGCCCGCCTGTCGTGCTCCTCGGCGGCCGAGGCCAGCGCGTCGCGCCACTCCTGGTAGTCGGCCGAAGCCTGCTCCAGTTCGCGGGCCCGCCGTGCCGCGGCCGCCTCGGCCTGCTCACGCGCCCCGGTCCTTTTCCCGGCCGGCTGACGGGGCCCGGGGGCGGCGGGAGCGGGGGCGAAGCCGCTGTAGCTGAGCGCCTTCTCCAGCCGTCCGGCGCGCACCCGCGCGGCCGCGCCGGCGTCCACGACGGCGGCCTCCAGGGTCTGCTCCACCTCGGCGGCGGCACCGGCCGACAGCCCACGTTTGACCAGGCCGCCCACGCGGGCGACGATCTCGGCGCGCTCGCGGGTCAGCGCGGCCAGGGCGCCGGCGTCCCGCGCGGCCCACGCCTCGCGCAGCCGTTCCCCCAGGTCCAGGAGTTCCCTCAGCTCATCGGGGTGCTCGCGAGCGGCCCTGTTGACGGCCCACGCCGACACGGTGGGCTTGCGCAACGCGCCGACGGCACGGGCCAGCGCGGGGTCACCTCCCTCCTTGGCCACCTTGACCTCGGCGGCTCTGGCGGCGGTGAACTCCGCAGGAGGGAGCGCGTAAAGGCGATCGGCCGCCGCGTCGAGATCCACACCCGGTCACTACCCCGAACGGCGGGACGTCTAGCACCCGCCACTCCGGCCGGGGTCGCGGTCGAGGATCAGGTCGGCGGCCCGGTCGAGGACCTCCTCCCGGGTACGTCCGTCGTGGTCGGCGGCGAGGAAGCGGTGCCCGATCGCCACGCAGAAGGCGATCAGGCTGCGGGCCTCGACCTCGCCGGGATCGGAGCAGAAGGTGCCGATCATCTCGCGCAGCAGGGCCATGCGCCGGTTGTCCACCCGCCGCAGGCGCTCGGCGACCGCCTCGTCGCGCCTGGCCCAGTCGCGGACCGCGAGGTCGATGGGCAGCAGCCGGTCGCCGGCGAAGGTGAGCCCGCCCGCGCGCTCGATCTTGGTCTTCGGGTCGCCGCCCTCGCGTTCGACCCGGTCGATCACCTCGTCGGTGCTGTCGCGCTCCCAGACCTCCAGCATCGCCTCCAGCAGCGCCTGCCGGTCGGCGAAGTACCCGTAGAACCCGCCCTTGGTGACCTTGAGCCGCTTGGCCAGCGCCTCGACCCTGACCGCGTCCGGGCCGCCCTCCGAAAGCGCCCGCAGACCTTCCTCCACCCACCGCTCACGCGGGGTACGGGCAGTGCCCACGATGTGTCCCACCTCACCGTCCACTCGATACACGTCCGGCCTTCTGTTATACGTAAGCGTATATCAGACGCCATCCGATGCAGGAGAGGCGGCGATGGCGATGGGACTCCCGCGCACAGCCCACACCGAACGGCCATGACGGATCCACGAGTTCGCCGGCGACTTCCAGATCGAGCACGTGTGGTCCTTCCACGCCCCGGCGCCGTACCGGACGGGCGGTGCGCGGCCCTGCTCGTGTCGCCACGCTCCGGCTCGCCCCCAGGCTGCCACGGGAGGCGGGGGCGAGGATCCGGGCCGGCCGGCGGGCGTGTCAGCAGCGGGAGGCCCGGCCGCCCGTGGGGACCATGGCGCCCACGGGAAGCCGGGCCTCGATCACGCCGGGGTCGTCGGTGTGGCCGAGAGTGGCGCCGAGGGAGACCAGCAGGCGCCGCATCCGGGTGTTGTCGGCCAGCATGGTCGCCTTGACCTCGGCGTACCCGAGTTCGCGCGCCTCGGCGACGAGGATCCTGGCCAGCGCGGCGCCGAGCCCGCGCCCCTGCCAGCGGTCCTCGACCAGGAAGGCCAGCTCGGCGATGCCCGGGTCGGCGGAGAACATCAGGTTGGCCATCGCGACGACCTGGCCGTCGTGCCCGGCGACGAGCGAGCGGCCGCGTGTGCGGTCACACAGGCGTTCGAACATGCGCGGCGGCAGTTCGGGCATCGAGGTGAAGTAGCGGAACCTGCGGGCCGCCGCCGAGCAGCGCTCATGCAGGTCGCGTACGGCCTCGCGATAGATGTCCGTGAGCGGCCTGACCGTGATCTGCGCCCCGTCCGGCAGGAGGAACTCGCGCTCGGCCGCCACCGGCGCGGCGGGCGGCCGGGCCAGCCGTACGAAGGCCGAGGCCCGTGCCGCCTCGGTCAGCGTGAACGGCAGGGCGGCGCGGCGCACCCGTACGGCCCTCCTGGGCGCCACCGGGACGACCAGCCGGGTCGGATCGGGCAGTTCATCCACTGTTTCACCATAAAGCCACCTGGCATCGTCCGCGCGCAGCAGCTCCCCCAGCAACTCGGGCAGCCGCCATGGCGCGGCGACCAGCCTGGAGGCCAGCAGCAGCACCCGGGTGGGCTCGTCGGTCAGCTCGTGGGCGGTGGCGGGCACGACCCGGACGCAGCGCCCTCCGGCGCCCTCCAGAGTCGCCCGTACGGTCTCCGGGCCCGCCGGTATGTCGGCGACGAACTCGTCCACGGTGCCGTCGGCGTCGGTCTGGACGCTCAGCCCGAGGATGTTGCCACCCCTGTCGGCCAGCGCTCCGGCGAGCGAGGCCAGACGGCCGGGGCGTTCGTCGACACTGGTGCGGATGCGCAGGAATCCCATGCCTTCCAGGGTGGGCCCCCGCTGTTTCGCCCTCGCTAACACTGTGTTGCATCTGAGGGGATTTCCCTATCATCACGAATTTCGCGGCGAGATGCAGCAATACATGCGGATATAGCAGGATATGTCGCTATGAACGCGCGTGTTCCCCTGTCTCCGACCTTCGCCAACGGCGATGTCTCCCACTGGTACCGCTCCGGCGGCGTGCCCGAGCCCGGTCCCAGACTCGACGGCGACACCCGGGCCGACGTGGTGATCGTGGGCGGCGGCTACACGGGACTGTGGACCGCCTACTATCTCAAGAAGGCCCGGCCCGCGCTGGACGTCGTGGTGCTGGAGAAGGAGTTCGCCGGGTTCGGCGCCTCCGGCCGCAACGGCGGCTGGCTGACCGGCGACCTCGCCGGTTCCCACGAGCGCTACGCGCGCACCCACGGCGCCCAGGCGGCGAGGGCGCTCCAGCGCGAGATGTTCGCCTCGGTGGACGAGGTCATCCGCGTCTGCGCCGCCGAGGGCATCGAGGCCGACATCGTCAAGAGCGGCGTCGTCAACGTGGCGCGCACCCACGCCCAGGCCGTACGCATGCGGGCCGCCGTCGAGCAGGCCCGCGCGTGGGGGTTCGGCGAGGAGGACCTGCGCCTGGTCGACCCCGGCGACCATCTGCGGGTGGCCGGGGCGCGGGCCGGGACGTGGAGCCCGCACTGCGCCCGCGTGCAGCCCGCCAGGCTCGTGCGCGGGCTGGCCGAGACGGTGCGCGGGCTCGGCGTCCGCGTGTACGAGCGCACGCCGGTGACCGAGATCGTCCCCCACCGGGCGCTCACGCCGTACGGCACCGCGCAGGCCGCACACGTGATCCGGGCGACCGAGGGCTTCACCGCCCGGTTGAAGGGCCTGCGGCGGCAGTGGCTGCCCATGAACAGCTCCATGATCGTCACCGAGCCGCTGCCCGCCTCCTTCTGGGAACGGGTCGGCTGGCAGGGCGCGGAACTGCTCGGCGACCTGGCCCACTACTACATGTACGCCCAGCGCACCGCAGACGACCGGATCGCCTTCGGCGGCCGGGGCCGTCCCTACCTGTACGGCTCGCGCGTCGACGCGCGGGGCCACACGCACGACGCGACCGTCGAGGCGTTGTGGCGGCTGCTGGTCGACTTCTTCCCCGCCGCGTCGGCCTCGAAGGTCGCGCACGCCTGGTCGGGGGTGCTCGCGGTGCCGCGGGACTGGTGCTCGACCGTGCACCTGGACCCGGCGACCGGGCTCGGCTGGGCGGGCGGCTACACCGGGCACGGGGTCACGACGGCGAACCTCGCCGGCCGTACCCTGCGTGACCTGGTCCTCGGCGAGGAGAGCGCGCTGACGGCGCTGCCGTGGGTGGGCCGCCGGGTGCGCGCGTGGGAGCCGGAGCCGCTGCGCTGGCTCGGTGTGCACACGATGTACCGGCTGTACCGTGTTGCCGATCACCGCGAGCGCTCGATGACGAGAACCTCGGCGCTCGCCCGTATCGCCGACCTGATCACCGGCCACTGACAGGAGATACCCCCGCATGACGATCCTCTTCCGCGGCGGTCGCGTCTTCACCGCCGCAGGCGCCTTCGCCGAGGCCGTGCTGGTCCGCGACGGCGTGATCACCGCCGTCGGCCCGGAGCGGGAACTGGCCCGGCAGGCGGGCGCGCACGAGACGGTCGACCTGGACGGCGGCCTGCTCGTCCCCGGCTTCACCGACGCCCACATCCACCCGGTGCAGGCCGGGCTGGAGCGGGCCAGATGCGATCTGGCGGAGGTGTACGGACTCGACGCGTACCTCGCCAAGATCACCGACTATTCCACGAAAAATCCGGATAAAGAGTGGATCGACGGCGGTGGCTGGGACATGTCAGCCTTCCCCGGCGGCCTCCCCCACCGCTCCCAGCTCGACTTCCTCGACCACCCCGCCTACCTCATCCAGCGCGACCACCACGCGGCCTGGGTCAACGGCCGGGCACTCGAACGGGCGGGCATCACCCGAGACACGCCCGACCCCGCCGACGGCCGCATCGAGCGCGACCCGGACGGCACCCCGAGCGGCGTCCTGCACGAGGGTGCCATGGACCTGGTCGGCCTGCTGACCCCGCGCCCCACCGGCCAGGACCTCGACGACGCCCTGGCCGAGGCGCAGACGTACCTGTTCTCGCTGGGCATCACCGGCTGGCAGGACGCCATCGTGGGCTCGTACGCGGGCTCGGACGACCAACTGCCCACCTATCTGTCGGCCGCCCGTTCCGGCCGCCTGCGGGCCCGGGTGGTGGGCGCGCTGTGGTGGGACCGCACCCGGGGCGCCGACCAGATCCCCGACCTGGTGGAACGCCGCCGCTCCGCCGAGGGCCTGGACCGGTTCCGCGCGGGCGCCGTCAAGATCATGCAGGACGGCATCACCGAGAACTTCACCGCCGCCACGCTGGAGCCGTACTGCCTGTGCGGCGGCACCGGCCTGTCGTACGTGGACCCGCTCGAACTACGCGGGTACGTCGCCGAACTCGACCGCCTGGGCTTCCAGGTGCACTTCCACGCCATCGGCGAGCGGGCGGTGCGCGAGGCGCTCGACAGCTTCGAGGGCAGCGACCCGGCCAACCGGCACCACGTGGCGCACCTGCAGATCATCGAACCCTCCGACGTGCCCCGCTTCGCCGCGCTCGGCGTGAGCGCCAACCTGCAGCCGCTGTGGGCCACCCACCACGCCCAGATGGACGAGCTGACCCTGCCGTACCTGGGCGAGCCCCGCTCGTCGTGGCAGTACCCGTTCGCCGACCTGCTCGCCTGCGGCACCCGGTTCTGCGCGGGCAGCGACTGGCCGGTCTCCAACGCCGACCCGATCCAGGGGATGCACGTGGCGGTCAACAGGACCGAGCCGGGCGGCTCGGTGCACGCCGGCTACCCGACCGCGCAGACGCCGTTCCTGCCGGGCCAGCGCATCGGCCTGGACACGGTGCTGACCGCGTACACGGCGGGCTCGGCATGGATCAACCGCTCGCCCGCCGGGGTGATCGAGCCGGGCCGTCCCGCCGACCTCGTGGTGCTCGACCGCGACCCGTTCACGCTACCCGAGAGCGAGATCTGGACGACCGGGGTGCGCCAGACCTTCGTCGACGGCGAGGCCGTCCACACCCGGTAGGGAAAAGCGCTCGCGGCGCGCGCGGTCCGGCTGCCAGGATGCTCCGCCATGAGCACCCGGCTCCGGCAGATCGCACGCGACACCGTCACCGCCGTCGAGCGAGGCGGCTACACCGCGCCGTCCGGCCGGTGGGTACCCCTCGCCGACGAGATCGCGCAAGCCGTGGCGGGTACCCGGCTCCACCTGCCCGACGAACCGCTCCAGCGGCACCGAGGGCAGCCGGCACAGGATCGGGTGGAGGTCGTCGGCATCGTCGGCGAGACCACCCTCAAGGCCGAGCAGGATCGGGTGGAGGTCGTCAACGAGACCATCCTCAAGGCCGAGCGGGGGCGGGTGGAGGTCGTCAACGAGACCACCCTTGAGGCGGCGCGAGCGCTGTCCGGCGGCGGTGAGGTGGCCTGCCTGGTCTTCGCCTCGGCCAAGAACCCAGGCGGCGGATTCCTCAACGGCGCCCAGGCGCAGGAGGAGAGCGTGGCCAGGGCGTCGGCGCTCTACCCCTGCCTCACCTCGGTCCCGGCCTTCTACGCCTTCCACCGCGCGCAGAAGGACCTGCTCTACAGCGACCGGGTCGTGTACTCACCGCGCGTGCCCGTCTTCCGCGACGACAAGGGCCGCCTGCTGGAGGAGCCGTACCAGGTGGATTTCCTGACGGCCGCCGCCCCCAACGCGCGCTTCGTCGCGCTGAACCAGCCGGAGTCGGCGGGCCTGCTTCCCTCGGTGCTGCGAGAGCGGGCCGGGCGCGTGCTCGACGTGGCCGAGGCGCACGGCCACCGGCGGCTGGTGCTCGGGGCGTGGGGGTGCGGGGTGTTCGGCAACGATCCCGCGACGGTCGCCGACGCCTTCGCCTGCGCGCTGGCCGTCCGTGACCGGTTCGAGTACGTCCGCTTCGCCGTGCTGGACCGGGCTCCCGGCACACCCACCCACGCGGCCTTCGCCCGCGCCCTCACCGGCATCTGAGGAACTCGTCCTCACGGACGCCCCGGAACCCGCCCTCACCGACCCCCTTATGGACACGCCCTGAAACGCGCCCTCACCGGCTCCCCCGCAGACATCCCGGAGCGTGCTCTCGCGGACATCCGGAACCTGCCCTCACTGGCGCTTAACGGACCCCAGAAGGCGCCCTCACCGGCGCCCACATGGATGTGTCCCCAGAACGGGGTTTCTCGCGGGCGTCTGAGAACGCGTGTGAGCCCCCGCACAGGCGTGCGGGGGCTCACGAAGCCACGCTTGAACTACCAGGGCGACCTGTTGTTGCGCAGGCGCTCGAGCGCCTCCTCCAGGATGGCCTTGCCGTCCTTGTCGCTCCGGCGTTCCTTCACATACGCCAGGTGCGTCTTGTACGGCTCGTTCTTCGGCGGCGCAGGCGGCGCCGCCTCGTCCTGGCCTGCGGGGAGGCCACAGCGCGGGCAGTCCCACAGTTCGGGGACGGCCGCGTCGCTGGCGAAACTGGGGCGCGTCTCATGCATGTTGGCGCACCAGAACGAGACCCGCACTCTGGGAGCTGCCTCGCCGCGTTCGGCCTCCCCCATCGGGCCGGCGCCGACTCGGCTGCCACGGATCGCGTTGCCACTACCCACGGATGAACTCCTTGCTCGATCGCCCCGCGAGCGGCGGGGGGAGAATCTCTGTCACGCGTCGCCTGGGCTCACTCAGGGCTTCACCAGCAGGCCGAGCGCGATGATGCAGACGAACCAGATGACGCCGGTGATGACGGTGAGGCGGTCGAGATTGCGCTCGACCACGGAGGAACCGCCGAAGTTCGACGAGAAACCGCCGCCGAACATGTCGGACAAACCGCCACCCTTGCCCTTGTGAAGCAGAACAAGCAGGATCATGAGAAGGCTCGCCAGAATGAGGGCGATGGAGATTCCGAGTTGCACGGTAGGCCTGTTCCTTCAATGCTCTGTTGGCGCGTGACGATTCAAGCTTGCTTTTAGAGGGTACGACCTGATGTCAAGTCGCACCCCCCGAACGGCTCAGTCAGCCGGACGATTCGCCGAGCCGACAGATCTTCACGTACTCCCCGGCATCGATGCTGGCGCCGCCCACGAGCGCGCCGTCGACATCGGGCTGTGCCATGATCCCGGCGATGTTGCCTGACTTGACCGAGCCACCGTAAAGGATACGGACCGCGGCGGCCACTTCGGGGTTGTAGAGCTCCGCGAGTCGCGTTCGCAGTGCTCCGCACACCTCCTGGGCGTCCTCCGGGGTGGCCACCTCGCCGGTGCCGATCGCCCAGACCGGCTCGTAGGCCACCACTATCGATTGTGCCTGCTCGGCCGTCACCTTGCGAAGGGCTCCGTCGAGCTGGGACACCGAGTAGGCCACGTGGCCGCCCGCCTGGCGCACGGGCAGGCCCTCCCCGACGCACAGGATCGGCGTGATCGAGTGCCGGAAGGCCGCGAGGACCTTGGTGTTGACCAGGTCGTCGTCCTCGCGGTGGTACTCGCGGCGCTCGGAGTGTCCGACGGTGACGAACGTGCAGCCGAGCTTGGCCAGCATCGCCCCCGACACCTCGCCGGTGTAGGCGCCGGCCTCGTGCGGCGACAGGTCCTGCGCGCCGTACACGATGCGCAGCTTGTCGCCGTCGATGAGCGTCTGGACGCTGCGCAGGTCGGTGAACGGCGGCAGCACCGCGACCTCGACCTTGTCGAAGTCCTTGTCGTTGAGGGCGAAGGCGAGCTTCTGAACCAGGGCGATGGCCTCAAGGTGGTTGAGGTTCATCTTCCAGTTGCCCGCGATGAGCGGCTTTCTCACTGCAGCGCCTCCAGCCCCGGCAGAGTCTTGCCCTCAAGGTACTCCAGGCTGGCCCCTCCACCGGTCGAGATGTGGGAGAAACCGTCCTCGGGCAGCCCCAGCCGCCGCACGGCCGCGGCGGAGTCGCCGCCGCCGACCACCGTGTAGGCGCCGGAGGTGACCAGCGCCTCGGCGACCGCGCGGGTGCCACCCGCGAAGGCGTCGAACTCGAAGACGCCCATGGGGCCGTTCCAGAACACGATGCGGGCGTCGGCGAGCTTGGCCGCGAACAGCTCGCGCGTCCTCGGGCCGATGTCGAGGCCCTGCCGGTCGGCGGGGATCTCCGTCGCGTCGACGACCTCGAACGGGGCGTCGGCGGCGAAGTGCGTGGCCGCGAGCACGTCGACGGGCAGCACCAGTTCGACGCCGTGCTTGACCGCCGTGGACAGGAAGCCCCGCACCTGGTCGAGCTGGTCCTCCTGCAGCAGCGACTGGCCGACCTCGTGGCCCTGTGCCCGCAGGAAGGTGTAGGCCATGCCGCCGCCGATGAGCAGCCTGTCGACCTTGGTCAGCAGGTTGGCGATGACGCCGAGCTTGTCGGAGACCTTGGCGCCGCCGAGCACGACCACATAGGGGCGCTCGGGGCTCTCGGTGAGCTTCTCCAGCACCTCGACCTCGGCGGCGACCAGGCCGCCCATCCGGTGCGGCAGCAGCGCGGGCACGTCGTAGACGCTGGCGTGCCTGCGGTGGACGGCGCCGAAGCCGTCGCCGACGTACAGTTCGGCGAGGGCGGCCAGCCGCTCGGCGAACGCACGGCGGACGGCCTCGTCCTTGGACTCCTCGCCCGGCTCGAAGCGGAGGTTCTCCAGCAGCGCGACCTCGCCGTCGCCCAGGGCGGCGGTGACGGCCCGGGCGGACTCGCCCACGACGTCGGTGGCGAAGGCCACCTCCCGGCCCAGCAGCTCGCCGAGCCGCGTGGCGACGGGCCTCAGGGAGAACTTCGGGTCGGCCTGGCCCTTGGGGCGGCCGAGGTGGGCGCAGACGATGACCTTCGCGCCCTGCTCGGCCAGCGCCCTGACGGTGGGCACCGACGCGCGGATGCGCCCGTCGTCGGTGATCGTCCCCCCGTCGAGCGGCACGTTGAGGTCGGCGCGCACGAGCACGCGCCGACCTTTGACGTCCGTGAAGGTCACAGGTCCTTACCCACCAGCTCGATGAGGTCGACCAGGCGGTTGGAGTAGCCCCACTCGTTGTCGTACCAGCCGACGACCTTCACCTGGTTGCCGATGACCTTGGTGAGCCCGGCGTCGAAGATGCAGGAGGCCGGGTCGGTGACGATGTCGCTGGAGACGATCTCGTCCTCGGTGTAGGTCAGGACGCCCTTGAGCGGACCCTCGGCGGCGGCCTTGACGGCGGCGTTGACCTCCTCGACGGTGACGTCGCGGCCGACCTCGACGGTGAGGTCGGTGGCCGAGCCCGTGGGGATCGGCACGCGCATCGCGAAGCCGTCGAGCTTGCCCTTCAGCTCGGGCAGCACCAGGCCGATCGCCTTGGCGGCGCCGGTGGAGGTGGGCACGACGTTGAGGGCGGCGGCGCGGGCGCGGCGCAGGTCCTTGTGCGGGCCGTCCTGCAGGTTCTGGTCCTGCGTGTAGGCGTGGATGGTGGTCATCAGACCCTTCTGGATGGTGAAGGAGTCGTGCAGGACCTTGGCCATCGGCGCCAGGCAGTTGGTGGTGCAGGAGGCGTTGGAGACGATCGTGTGGTTGGCCGGGTCGTACTGGTCGTGGTTGACGCCCATGACGACCGTGATGTCCTCGCCCTTGGCCGGGGCGGAGATGATGACCTTCTTGGCGCCGTTGTCGGCGTGGGCCTTGGCCTTGGAGGCGTCGGTGAACAGGCCGGTCGACTCGACGACCACGTCCACACCCAGCTCGCCCCAGGGCAGCTTGCCGGGGTCGCGCTCCTCGAACACCTTGATCGCCTTGCCGTCTACGGTGATCTCGTCACTGGAGGCCTTCACCTCGTACGGCAACCGGCCCAGGATGCTGTCGTACTTCAGCAGGTGGGCGAGCGTCGCGTTGTCCGTCAGGTCGTTGACGGCGACGATCTCGATGTCCTTGCCGCTGGCGGCGACCGCGCGCCAGAAGTTGCGACCGATGCGGCCGAAGCCGTTGACGCCTACGCGGATGGTCACGGGAACGATCTCCTCGAACGTGGTGGCGGGCTGTACCTCAATCACGAACCATATCGGCCCCGATTGGTTTAGACCACTATGGCCCCCGCCCTGCGTATCGCGGATCAGCGGGTGGGATTTGCGCAGTTAAAGTAAAGTGCCCGACTCGTCGGAGTAAATTCAGGCATTCTCTGGGGGCTGAGATGTCACCACCTAGGTCCGGCCTGGTGCGCGGGCTGCTCGTCGGCTTCGCGGCCATGATCCTGGCCGGAGCCGCGTTCTCCTCGCTGCATTTCCTGTATGTCAACGTGTCCTTGGAGGTCCGCTGGTTCGCCGGGAACCCGGCGGTCAGCATGCCGATCGGGGGCGGGCTGCTCATCGGGCTGCTGCTGGCGCTGACGTTCTGGCTGCTGCGCCCGCGCAGCCTGCTGGTGCCGTTCGTGGCACTGCTGTACGCCGTCGGCGCCCGTGTGCTCGGCCACGTCGGCGACGGCCTCGCCATCAGCATCGACATGGGTTTCCCCGCCGAGGTGTGGCCGAAGCACGCCCGGCTCATCGTCGAGTACCTGCCGAAGGCCGTGCGCGAGGACCCGACCTTCTGGCCCAGCGTGGCCGCGGCGACGGTCCCGGTGTTCCTGCTGACCCTGATCCGGGCACTGCGCCTGCGTTCCCGCGACCGTGCGGCGGCACTCGCCGCGACGCCGGAGGAACCGCCCCAGCCCGAGTACCGCGACCCCTTCGAACCCGCCCAACCGGTCGAATCCCGCACCCCGACCCAGTTCCGCTGACCGGCCCGCCCCGCGCTGGTGCCCCGAGGCTGACCGGGCATCCCTCGCCAGTACCCCGAGCCTGGCAGGGCCGTTCCACCCCGTTCCATGCCGTTCCACGCCGCCCACGCTGGCGCCAGCGGGCGCGGCCGCTGCGGGAAGCGGTGGACGAGCGGTTTCGACCACGGCGGGCGGCTCACCTGGCGCGTTGCGGCGGCGCGGTGGTGCGGCGGGTGGCGCCCGGTGGCGGGGCGCCACCCGAGGTGAGGGCGGTGGGAGGGGAGGTGACCGTGATGGAGCCTTCGCGCCCTCAGCCACGCGAGGCGCCCCAGAAGCGCACGAGCCCCCGCCACGCGAGGGGCCCCGAACCCGCACGAGCGCCCGCCACGCGGGACCCGGCCTCACGAAACCTCAAGCTGCACGAAGACCTCGCAGCCGGACCCGACCAGGCCGAATCCTCAAGCTGCGCGAAGACCCGCACCCTGGCCGGGCCACAGACACCTCACCCACCCCGACCGCACGAGATCCCAGCCCGCACACGGCCTGAGCGCGCAGCGGGCGCCGACCGGACGGGACCGGCTCGGGCAGAACGAGGTTCTGAGGGGCGGAGGGCTCAGGGAGCGAGCATCTCCGATGTGAGATTCGCCTCGGTGTTGGGGATGCCCATGTCCGAGGCGCGCTTGTCGGCCATCGCGAGCAGACGCCGGATGCGCCCCGCGATGGCGTCCTTGGTGAGCGGCGGGTCGGCGATCTGCCCGAGTTCCTCAAGCGACGCCTGCTTGTGCTCCACCCGCAGCCGCCCCGCGATCACCAGGTGGTCGGGCGCGTCGTCGCCGAGGATCTCCAGCGCCCGCTGCACCCGTGCCCCCGCCGCGACCGCCGCGCGCGCCGACCTCCGCAGGTTGGCGTCGTCGAAGTTGGCCAGCCGGTTGGCCGTCGCCCGCACCTCACGGCGCATCCGGCGCTCCTCCCAGGCCAGGACGCTGTCGTGCGCCCCCAGCCGGGTGAGCAGCGCGCTGATCGCGTCGCCGTCCCGGACCACGACACGGTCGACGCCCCGCACCTCGCGTGCCTTGGCGTGGATCTTCAGCCGCCGCGCCGACCCGACCAGCGCCAGCGCCGCCTCCGGTCCCGGGCAGGTGACCTCCAGCGACATCGAACGGCCGGGCTCGGTCAGCGAGCCGTGCGCGAGGAACGCCCCCCGCCAGGCCGCCTCCGCATCGCAGGCCGCGCCCGCCACCACCTGGCGCGGCAGCCCCCGAACCGGGCGGCCGTGGTTGTCGATCAGGCCCGTCTGGCGGGCCAGCGCCTCGCCGTCGCGGTACACACGGACGACGTACCGCGACCCTTTGCGCAACCCCGCCGGCGCCAGGACCAGCACCTCGGCCTTGTGGCCGAACACCTCGCCGATGTCCTTGATCAACCGGCGGGCGGTGGCGTTGGTGTCGAGCTCCGCCTCGATCACGATGCGCCCGCCCACCAGGTGCAGGCCGCTGGCGAACCGCAGCAGTGTCGAAACCTCCGCCTTGCGGCAGCAGGGCTTCAGCACCGGCAGTCGGCTCAGTTCGTCCTTGACCACACCTGTCATCGCCATGAGCGTTAGTCCTCCCCCATCCAGACCGGCCTCACAGCAGTCTCTCGCACCTTTCGAGCCGCCGCCCCCGATCGGTGGCCAGGATCAGCGCTGGTGGAGGAAAATCTCGTCAAGGACGGAGGCAAGCCGACGTGGGTCGTGCTTGGGAGAACCGTCCAGGTCAGCGACGTCGGCCATCACCAGGCGGGCGCCCAGCGCCGCCGCCGCCTTCTCCAGCGCGTCGCAGTCGTCGACCACTCCTCGGTCGGCCAGGACCACGTCCACGGTCAGGCCGGGCGCGTGCTGCCTGAGCACCTCCAGATGCTGCTGCGGGGAGAAGTCGTCGGTCTCGCCGGGCTGCGGCGCGAGGTTGAGCGTCACCAGCCGCCGCGCGCCGGTCTCGTGGAGCGCGGCCGCGAGTTCCGGCACCTTCAGGTGCGGCAGCACGCTCGTGAACCACGACCCCGGACCGAACACCACCCAGTCGGCCTCCCGGACCGCCGTCACCGCCTCGGGACGCGCGGGCGGATCCTCCGGCACCAGGGAGATGGCCTGCACCCGGCCCGGCGTGAGCGCGCACGCGACCTGACCGCGCACGGTGGAGATCACACCGTCGAGCTCGACCTCCGCGACGATGTCCAGCGGCACGGAGGCCATCGGCAGCACCCTGCCGTGCGCCCCCAGCAGCCGCCCGACCCAGTCGAGGCCCGTCACGGGGTCGCCGAGCAGCTCCCACAGCGCGACGATGAGCAGGTTGCCGACTGCGTGACCGTGCAGATCGCCCTCGGAGCGGAAGCGGTGTTGCACCACCTCGCTCCACGTGCTGCCCCACTCGTCGTCGCCGCAGAGCGCCGCGAGCGCCATCCGCAGGTCGCCCGGCGGCAACACCCCCAGTTCCCGCCGCAGCCGCCCGCTGGACCCGCCGTCGTCGGCCACGGTCACCACCGCGGTCAGTTCCTCGGTGACGGAGCGCAGCGCCGACAGGGACGCGTACAGTCCGTGCCCGCCGCCGAGTGCCACCACCTTCGGCCCCCGCGTCCCCCACCGTGCCCCGGGACCCGCCGCCTCGCCGTCCAGCGCCGCCGTGGCCCCTTCAGCGGAAGCGGCACCCTCGACGGAGGCCAGGCCCTCATCGGCAGCCGCCGCCCCAACCGGGCTAGTCTGTCCGGCCACGCCCGCCCTCATGCCGGGCTGCGCCGCCACGCTCGCACCTTCGCCGGGCCGTCCCGCCGGGTGCGCGTTCTCGTCCGCGCGCGCGGCCACGTCCGGCCCCGCGCCCGACACCGAGGGGGCCACCGCCTGACCTGAGACCGACACCGGGCGGGCCACCGCCTCGCCCGATACCGACACTGAGCGGGCCACCGCCTCGCCCGAGACCTCGTCACCGCCTGTACGGCACCGGCCCGCACCCGGCGGCGCGGCCGGGTGGCCGTGGACGTCCTCGCCCTCACCGCAGGTGACACCCACACCCATGCCAGAGTCCGGTGTTCCGCCCTTGCTCAGCACCGCATCCGCGACCTCACTCCTACGTGCGGCCGCGTTCACGCCCGCACCCGCCTCGGTGGCCGCACCGCCGTACACCCGCACGCCATCGTCCTTAGATCGGTCCATGCCGAGATGTACCGGGCTGCCGCCGACCGAGACCTCCTCGACCCGGATGTCCTCCACTGGAACATCCCGGATCAAGATCTTCCCACGCGAATCATCCCGAACCACCACATTCTCAAGAGCATCCCGAACCTGGACGGCAGCCCCCGGAACACCCGTGACCGAACCCTCGCGCCCGCGGACACCTCTCACCGAGCCCTCGCCGACCGCAACACCCGGGCCGGAACCCTCACCAGCCGAAACGACCGGAACACCGAGGCGCGCCTCATGCCCGCCCGCGACGCGTGCGCTCGTCCTGACCTGGGCGGCCGACACGTCGTCGGCCCCTTCACCCGCCGAAGCCGCACTCACGTGCCCGGCTCCAGCCTGGGCGAGCCCCCGCTCACGTAGCCACTCTCGACAGGTATGCGCACACCGCGATCACCGGGTCGGCCTTCCCTGAACCACCGTCGGCCCGCCCCTGCGGCGACGCGCCACCGACGGTGGCGGCACAGGCGGTGTCACCGGTGGCAGTGACACAAGCGATGGTCTCACCGGTGGCTGTTGTGTCACCGGTCGCGGTGACACAAGCGGTGGTCTCGCGAGCGGTGGTCTCACCCGCTGGCCCGGCCCACCGCGCGCTTCCCGCGTCGGCCGAGCCCCACAGAAGGACAGGAGCCACCACCTCACCCGGCGAACCCGCCACCCCACCGACGACCGCACGAACGCCGGACCTCCCGATCGGCGGAAGTTCGTTCCCTTCGCCACCGACCGCCCGAGCCGCCGAGGACCCGGCGGGAACCCCGGCCCCTGAGAGAAACCGCGTTCCCGGCGCCACCGCCACGTCTGCCGCGCGCGGGACCGACGTCGGCGCCAGACGCGAACCGTCTGACGCCGCGCCCGGGTACGTTCCGGTCACTCTCGCCCTACATCCCGATGTCCGACCTGAACCTCCATGCCGCGATCGCGCAACCGAGCCCCGATCTGCTCGGCCATGGCCACGCTGCGGTGCTTGCCGCCCGTGCACCCCACCGCCAGCGTCGCGTAGCTCTTGCCCTCGCGTGTGTAACCGGCCGCCACCACTCCGAGCACCTCTTCGTACGCGTCGAGGAACTCCTTGGCCCCCGACTGGCTGAGCACGTACTCGCTCACCGCCTCGTCGAGGCCGTTCATCGGGCGAAGGTCGGGCACCCAGTGCGGGTTGGGCAGAAATCGGCAGTCGACGACGAGGTCGGCGTCGACTGGCAGCCCGTACTTGAAGCCGAAGGAGACGACGTTGACCCGCAGCCCCGGCCGGTCCTCCCCGCCGAAGTAGGTGACGATCTTGTTGCGCAGCTCGTGCACGTTGTGCGACGAGGTGTCGATGACGAGGTCGGCGTTGGCCCTGACCTCGCGCAGGATGCCCCGCTCACGCGCGATGCCGTCGACCAGCCGGCCCTCACCCTGCAGTGGGTGGGGACGGCGGACGTTCTCGAAGCGGCGGACGAGTTCCTCGTCGCTCGCCTCCAGGAACACCACCCGCACCCGTACGCCCCGGGCTTCGAGCTCCTCGATGGCCGCGTTGAGATCGGTGGTGAAGGCCAGGCTGCGTACGTCGACGACGGCGGCGACCTTGTCGGCCGCGAGCTTGACCTTGCCCGCCTCCTCCGCCATCGCGAACAGCAACCCCGGCGGCAGGTTGTCGATGACGAACCAGCCCAGGTCTTCGAGTGCCTTGGCGGCCGTGCTGCGCCCCGCCCCCGACATGCCGGTGACGATCACGAACGCCGACTCGGTGGTGTTCACTGTCCCTCCCCCTTCAGCCTCGACACGATCACCTCGGCGGTGGCCTGGCCGATGCCGGGAACCTCGCAGATCTCGGCCACGGAGGCGTCCCGCAGCCGCTTCACGGAGCCGAAGTGCTTGAGCAGCGCCTGCTGTCGGGCCGGCCCGAGGCCGGGCACGCCGTCGAGAGCGCTCTCCTTCACGGTCTTGGACCTCTTGGCTCGATGGTAGGCGATGGCGAAGCGGTGTGCTTCGTCTCGGACGCGTTGCAGCAGGTAGAGGCCCTCGCTGGAGCGCGGCATGACGACCGGCTGGTCGTCGCCGGGCAGCCACACCTCTTCCAGGCGCTTGGCCAGGCCGCACACGGACACGTCGTCGACGCCGAGTTCGTCGAGCGCCCGCTGGGCGGCGGCGGCCTGCGGGCCGGCGCCGTCGACGACCACCAGGTTGGGCGGGTAGGCGAACTTGCGCGGCCGGCCGGTCTCGGGGTCGATCGGGCCGCCCGCGGGATCGTCGCCGGACTCGCCGGAGTCGGCGGTCAGTTCGCCGGTGTTGGAGCGCTCTTCGAGGTAGCGGCGGAAGCGGCGTTTGATCACCTCGTGGATCGAGGCGACGTCGCCCTCCTTGGTGCGGATCTGGAAGCGGCGGTATTCGCTCTTCCTGGCCAGGCCGTCCTCGAAGACCACCATGGAGGCCACGACGTTCTCGCCCTGAAGGTGGGAGACGTCGTAGCACTCGATGCGCAGGGGCGCCTGGTCGAGGTCGAGGGCCTCGGCGATCTCCTGCAGCGCCTTCGAGCGCGTGGTGAGGTCGCTGGCGCGGCGGATCTTGTGCTGGGCGAGGGACTCCTTGGCGTTGCGCTCGACCGTCTCCATGAGCGACTTCTTGTCGCCGCGCTGTGGCACCCGCACCTCGACCTTGGCGCCGCGCTGTTCGCACAGCAGTTCGGTGACGGCCTCGACCTCGGGCGGCAGCGCGGGCACGAGGACCTCGCGCGGGATGTCGCCTTCGGCGTAGATCTGCAGCAGGAAGTGTTCGACGAGTTCGCCCGGTGTGGTCTCCTCGACCTTGTCGAGGACCCAGCCGCGCTGGCCCCTGATGCGTCCGCCGCGCACGTAGAACACCTGGACGGCGGCCTCAAGCGGGTCCTCGGCCAGGGCGATCACGTCGGCGTCCGTGGCGTCGCCGAGGACGACGGCCTGCTTCTCCAGCGCCCGCTGCAGCGCCTGGAGGTCGTCGCGGATGCGCGCGGCCCGTTCGTACTCCTGCTCGGCGGCCGCCTCGCGCATCTCCTTCTCCAGCCGCCTGGTGAAGCGGGCGGTGTTGCCCGCCATGAAGTCGCAGAAGTCCTCGGCGAGCTCGCGGTGCTCCTGCGGGGTGACCCGGCCGACACACGGCGCCGAGCACTTGTCGATGTAGCCGAGCAGGCAGGGCCGCCCGATCTGCCCGGCCCGCTTGAACACCCCGGCCGAGCAGGTGCGCACGGGGAAGACGCGCAGCAGCAGGTCGACGGTCTCGCGGATGGCCCAGGCGTGGGAGTAGGGGCCGAAGTAGCGGGTGCCCTTGCGCCTGGCACCGCGCATGACCTGCACGCGCGGGAAGTCCTCGCCCATGGTGACGGCGAGGTAGGGATAGGACTTGTCGTCGCGATACTTGACGTTGAACCGGGGGTCGTACTCCTTGATCCAGGAGTATTCGAGCTGCAACGCCTCGACCTCGGTGGACACGACCGTCCAGTCGACGTCGGCGGCGACCGTGAGCATGGTCTGGGTGCGCGGGTGCAGGCCGGCGAAGTCGGCGAAGTAGGAGTTGAGCCGCTGCCTGAGGCTCTTGGCCTTGCCCACGTAGATGACACGCCGGTGCGCGTCGCGGAACCGGTAGACCCCGGGAGAGTCCGGGATGGAGCCGGGTCGCGGTCGGAAACTCAGTGGGCTGGGCACGTTCAGAAGCCTAGTCCTCCCCACCGACAACCTCATGCTGTCAGCGACTGGCCCAGCGCCGTCAGCCGATCCCGTACGGCGACCGCCGCCGGGTGCGTCACCCCGGCCCTCGATACCAGGAACAGCGTGTTGAGCGGCGGCACCTCGGGGGTGAGCAGCGCGGCCAGCCGTCCGGCGGCCAGATCCTCCCGGCACAGGTAGGCGGGCAGGACGCTGACCCCGGCCCCGGCCGTCACGGCGGCCCGCACACCCCGCAGGTCCGGCACGACGAGGGCGGGCGCGCGGGTGAGCCGCACACCGAACACGCTTCCCCAGTACCGGCGCAGAATGGGGAGGTTCTCGGCATAGGCCACGAGTGGCAGCCGCTCGACGGCCCGCCGTACCCGTTCCGGAGTCCCGCCCTGCGCCCGCTCCGCCAGGGAGGGGGCGGCGACCAGCACGAACTCCTCGTCGCACAGCGCTTCCACGCGCAGTCCGCCGCGCCGGGTGCGCACGCTCGACACGACGAGATCGAGCCCGCCGCCCACGAGCGCGGACAGCAGCCCGTCGGGCAGCCCGAGTGTCACCCGCAGTTCGAGTCCGCCGACGGTCATGGGGGCCAGCGCGGGCAGCACGCGCTCGCACAGGAACTCGGCGGGCCCGCCCAGGTGCACGGCCCGCCCGAACGCCTCCGCAGGTCCGCTGAGGTCGCCGAGGACGAGTTCCTCCAGCGAGTCGAGCGGCCCGGCGATCCGCCTGGCGAGCTGATCGGCCGCCGGCGTGGGCGCCATCCCGCGCGGCAGCCGGTCGAACAGCGGGCGCTCCAGCGCCTGCTCCAGGGCTCGGATCTGGGCGGTCACGGTCGGCTGCGACAGGCCGAGCGATTCGGCCGCGCGAGTGGCCGAGCCGGTGCGGTAGACGGCCAGGAAGGTGCGCAGCAGGTCGAAAGAGAGCGACATATCAGTATCCTGATGCCGGAGGGCCGGTGTGGCTATTGGTGCCCGATGGCTGTGACGGTTCATGATTGGGCCATGTCGAAGCGCATCCTCATCGTCTTGACCAGCCACGGCGAACTCGGCGACACCGGCCGTACGACCGGCTTCTACGTCGCGGAGGCCGCACATCCGTGGCAGACCTTCACCGACGCCGGTCATCGGGTGGACCTGGTGAGCGTCCAGGGCGGCCGTCCTCCTCAGGACGGCACGGACCTGAACGACCCGGCCCAGCACCGTTTCCTGGAGACGGTCGATCTGAACACCCCCGATCCGGGCCGGATCGACGCCTCCCTGTACGACGCGGTCTTCTTCGCCGGAGGCCACGGCACCATGTGGGATTTCCCCGACAATCCCGCGCTGGCGGCACTGACTCGCACGGTCTACGAGTCCGGCGGCGTGGTGGCCGCCGTCTGCCACGGCCCGGCCGGGCTGGTCGGCGTCACGCTGTCGGACGGAACTCCGCTGGTCGCGGGCAAGCGGGTGTCGGCCTTCACCGACGAGGAGGAGGCCGCCGTCGGGCTGACGGAGGTGGTGCCGTTCCTGCTCGCGAGCCGGTTGGCCGAACTGGGCGCCGAGCACGTGCCGGGGCCGGACTTCCAACCCCAGGTCGTACGCGACGGTCGCCTGGTGACCGGACAGAACCCGGCCTCGGCACGCGGCGTGGCCGAGCAGGTCCTGGCGGCGTTCGACGCGGAGGTCTGAACACTCGAGGCTTCCGCGGTACGGGCGGCCAGGTGGTCGCTGCAGACGCAGTTCCCCGCCGCGGCGACACGCTCCGAGCACCCACTGTCTCAGCGCGGCGCACTCCGAGCACTCACAGCCTCGACGGCGACGGGCACCGAGCAGTCTCGGCGGCGGCGCGCTCCGAGAAGTCACTTTGTTCGACTACGGCACCCTGGGCCTTTTCGACGACGGCACCCTGGGCGAAGTCCGCTTCGGCATGGAAGCGTCACGGCGGCCCGCCGCACGAGGCGCATGGCGGGCCGCCGTGCTCACGCCAGCGTGATCTGATCGCCCTCGACCTTGATCTCCTTGGCGGGGAGTGGCTGCTTGGCGGGCCCGTCGATCACCGCGCCGTCGGCCACCGCGAACTTGCTGCCGTGGCACGGGCAGACGATGGCCCCGTTGGACACCGACGACACCGCGCACCCCTGATGGGTGCACATGGCGCTGAAACACTTGAACGTGCCGGCCGACGGCTGGGTGACCACCACCTTCTCGGCGGGGAAGATCTTCCCGCCGCCCACGGGCACGTCCGAGGTGGAGCCGAGCGCGCCCTTCGGCGCACCTGCGGCCGGTGCCGACGAGGCGGGGGTCTCCGGCGCCGGGGCGCCGGAGGCAGGGGGCGCGGAGGCGGTCGCCGAGTCGTTCCCGCTTCCGCAGGCGGCCAGCGCGAGCGTCAGCCCGCCCGCGCCGACTCCCGCGATCATCGTTCTACGAGACTTCAGGTCATCTCCCATACGGCCAGATAACCGTACGCACCTGAGAAAATCATGAAACGCAGGTCAGGCGAGGCGGATCTGATCACCCTCGATACTGATCCTCTTCTCGGCCAGCGGCCGGGGCGCGGGACCTCTGACGACCGTGCCGTCGGTGATGCGGTACTTACTGCCGTGGCACGGGCAGTTGATGGTGCCGCCGGAGACGCTGCCCACCGTGCAGCCCTCGTGGGTGCAGACGGCGGTGAAACACTTGAACCGCCCGGCCTCCGGCTGGGTCACCACGACCTTCGGCCCGGCGAAGACCTTGCCGCCGCCCTTCGGGATCTCCCCGGTGGCGGCGAGGATCTCGCCCGCACCCGGATTCTGCGGCTCGCTCGGCACGACGCTGCCCGTCCCTGCCGGCGGGCTCGGGCTGCCCGACGGCTCACCGTAGCCGCCGCATCCGGTCAGCGCCGCCGCCAACCCGGCCGCGCCGGTGCCGAGCACCACCTGCCTGCGTGTCGTCTCCCCCATGTGTCCCCCCAAGGTCGCCTATACGTCAGGGACGGCGATGCGCCCCACAGCGCGGCGTACCCGGGAAACCACCTGGAGTCACCGATTTCAGACGGCGACGATCCCGTCCCCGTCGAGCCGGACCTCGACCGAGGCCAGCGGCGCCTTGGCCGGGCCCTTGAGCGCGGCCCCGGTCGTGGCGTCGAACTCGCTGCCGTGGCACGGGCAGGTCATCACGCCGTCCTCGGGGACGCCGACCGCGCACCCCTGATGCGGGCAGGCGGTGCTGAATGCCTTGTAGACCCCGGCTGACGGCTGCGTGACCACGAGCTTCCACCGTTTGACGATCTTGCCGCCGCCGACCGGCACCTCAGCGGCCTTCACCAGCACCTGGCCCTTGGCACCCGTACCCGGCGCGGCCGCCTCGCCGGTGCCGCATCCGGCCAGCGCGAGGCCGCACGCGGCGACCCCGGCGGCTCCGAGCACCTGCCTGCGGCCGACTCCCGGCACGCCGAAACCCGCTTCAGCACCTGACATGATCTCCCCGACCCTTTCCTCACGTCAGCCCTTCGCGGGCTCGTGGCCTTTCAATCTAGAGGCCGCACCGACCGGTGCGGCCGGTGGGTGCGGCCTCAGACGGAGAGGATCTTGCGCAGGAAACGGCCGGTGTGGCTCTCCTCGACCAGCGCGATCTCCTCCGGCGTGCCGGAGGCGACCAGGGTGCCGCCGCGCGAGCCGCCCTCCGGGCCCATGTCGAGGACCCAGTCGGCGGTCTTGATGACGTCGAGGTTGTGCTCGATGACGATGACCGTGTTGCCACCGTCGACCAGGCGGCCGAGCACGCCGAGCAGCCGCCTGATGTCCTCGAAGTGCAGGCCGGTGGTCGGCTCGTCGAGCACGTAGATCGTGCGGCCGGTCTGGCGGCGCTGGAGCTCCGAGGCCAGCTTGACCCGCTGGGCCTCGCCGCCGGACAGCGTGGTCGCGGGCTGGCCGAGCCGTACGTAGCCGAGGCCGACGTCGTTGAGCGTCTGCAGGTGCCGCTTGATCGCCGGGATCGCCTCGAAGAAGCCGAGCGCCTCCTCGATCGGCATGTCGAGCACCTCGGCGATGGTCTTGCCCTTGTAGTGGACCTCCAGCGTCTCGCGGTTGTAGCGGGCGCCGTGGCAGACCTCGCACGGCACGTACACGTCCGGCAGGAAGTTCATCTCGATCTTGATGGTGCCGTCGCCCGCGCACGCCTCGCAGCGCCCGCCCTTGACGTTGAAGCTGAAGCGGCCCGGCTGGTAGCCGCGCACCTTGGCCTCGGTCGTGGCCGCGAACAGCTTGCGGACGTGGTCGAACACGCCGGTGTAGGTCGCCGGGTTGGAGCGCGGTGTGCGCCCGATCGGCGACTGGTCGACGTGGACGACCTTGTCGACGAGGTCCATGCCGTTGACGCGTGAGTGGCGGCCGGGGACCGTGCGGGCGCCGTTGAGCTCCTTGGCCAGTGCGTTGTAGAGGATGTCGTTGACCAGCGTCGACTTGCCCGAGCCCGACACCCCGGTGACAGCGGTGAACAGCCCGAGCGGGAAGTCGATGTCGACGCCCTTGAGGTTGTGCTCGCGCGCGCCCTTCACGGAGATCTGCCGCTTCCTGTCGCGCTTGCGGCGCTCGGCGGGGACCGCGATGGCCTTGCGGCCCGACAGGTAGGCGCCCGTCAGCGACTCCTCGCTGGCCAGCAGTTCCTGTACGGTCCCCGACACCACGACCTGCCCGCCGTGCTCACCCGCGCCGGGGCCGATGTCGACCACCCAGTCGGCGGCGGCGATGGTGTCCTCGTCGTGCTCGACCACGATCAGGGTGTTGCCCATGTCGCGCAGCCTGATCAGCGTGTCGAGCAGTCGCATGTTGTCGCGCTGGTGCAGGCCGATGGACGGCTCGTCGAGGACGTACAGCACGCCGACGAGCCCGGAGCCGATCTGGGTGGCCAGCCGGATGCGCTGGGCCTCGCCGCCCGCCAGGGTGGCGGCGGCGCGATCCATGGTGAGGTAGTCGAGGCCGACGTCGAGCAGGAAGCCCATGCGGGCGTTGATCTCCTTGACGACCCGCTCGGCGATCTGCATGTCGCGGTCGGACAGCTTGAGCCCGGCCAGGAACCTCGCGCACTCGCCGATCGACATGCCTGCCACGTCGGCGATGGAGTGGTCGGCGACGGTCACCGCGAGGGTGACCGGCTTGAGCCGCTTTCCGTCGCAGGCGGGGCACGGGATCTCCCGCATGTAGCCTTCGAACTTCTCCCGCGTGGCGTCGCTCTCGGACTCGGCATGCCTGCGCTGCACCCACGAGACCACGCCCTCGTAGGTCGTGTAGTAGGAGCGCTGCCTGCCGTAGCGGTTGCTGTAGCGGACGTGGACCTGCTCGTCGTGGCCGTACAGCAGCGACTTCTGCGCCTTCTTGGGAAGTTTCTCCCAGGAGGTGTCGAGGGTGAAGCCCATGGTGTTGCCGAGCGCCTCGGTGAGACGGACGAAGTACTCGCTGGTGTGGCCGCCCGACCAGGGGTGCAGCGCGCCTTCGCGCAGGGTGCGCTCGGGGTCGGGGACGACCAGGTCGGGGTCGACCTCCATCTTGGTGCCGAGGCCGGTGCACTCGGGGCACGCGCCGAAGGGCGAGTTGAAGGAGAACGAGCGGGGTTCGAGCTCCTCGAACGACAGGTCGTCGTAGGGGCAGTAGAGGTGCTCGGAGTAGAAACGCTCGCGGCCGGGGTCGTCCTCGGGCAGGTCGACGAATTCGAGCGTGATCGTGCCGCCGGACAGCTGCAGCGCGGTCTCGACCGAGTCGGTGAGCCGGCGCCGCGCGGACTCCTTGACCGACAGCCGGTCGACGATGACCTCGATGTCGTGCTTCTCGTACTTCTTCAGCTTCGGCGGCTCCTCCAGCCGCACCACGGTGCCGTCGACGCGGGCGCGGGCGAAGCCCTTGGTCTGCAGTTCGCGGAAGAGTTCGAGGTATTCGCCCTTGCGGCCCCTGATCACCGGCGCGAGCACCTGGAAGCGGGTGCCCTCATCGAGGTCCATCACCCGGTCGACGATCTGCTGCGGCGTCTGCCTGGCGATCGGCCGCGCGCACACCGGGCAGTGGGGCTTGCCGATGCGCGCCCACAGCAGGCGCAGGTAGTCGTAGACCTCGGTGATGGTGCCGACGGTCGAGCGCGGGTTCTTGCTGGTGGCCTTCTGGTCGATGGAGACGGCGGGCGACAGGCCCTCGATGAAGTCGACGTCCGGCTTGTCCATCTGGCCGAGGAACTGCCGGGCGTAGGCCGACAGCGACTCGACGTAGCGCCGCTGTCCCTCGGCGAAGATCGTGTCGAAGGCGAGGCTGGACTTCCCCGAGCCCGACAGGCCCGTGAAGACGATCAGAGCGTCCCGGGGCAGGTCGAGCGAGACGTCTTTGAGGTTGTGCTCACGTGCACCACGCACGATCAGGCGGTCGGCCACAGTGTTCCCGGAAGTAGAGAGACGGACAGGTCCAGGGGGATCGTAGACGGCGGCTCCGACAATTTCGGGAGGGCCGCAGCCCCCCGATTTCCGCCCCACCCAGGTTACGGCCTCCCGCGCCCAGAGACGGAGGGCTTGCAAAGTCAACCACTCGACCTGCGGCTTTATGCCCCGGCCGGGCGGCGGCTAGGGTGGTGCGGAGGCAGCGAACACTACCGCAGGAGGCCTCATGACTTACACCGGCGACGTGCAGGTGGGCGGTCCCGCCGACGTCCGCGAACTGCCGGGGCTGAGCATCGCCAAGCTCGCCGTGGGACCGTTCGACAACAACGCCTACCTGCTGCGCTGTTCCCGCACCGGCGAGGGGCTGCTGATCGACGCGGCCGCCGACCCCGACCGGCTGCTCGCCCTGGCCGACGGCGGCCCGCTGGCCACGGTGGTCACCACCCATCAGCACGGTGACCACTGGCAGGCGCTGGAGCAGGTGGCGAAGGTGACCGGCGCGAAGACCGTCGCTCATCCTCTCGACGCGCCCGCACTGCCCGTCTCCCCGGACCGCACGGTCGAGCACGGCGACGTGATCACAGTGGGCGAGGCGGCGCTGCAGGTGATCCACCTGCGGGGGCACACGCCGGGCTCGATCGCGCTGCTCTACGACGGCGGCGAGGCGGGCACCCACCTGTTCACGGGCGACTCGCTGTTCCCCGGCGGCGTCGGCAACACCCAGAAGGACGCCGAGCGTTTCCAGCGGCTCTACACCGACGTGGTCGAACGCGTGTTCGATCCCCTGCCCGACGAGACGTGGGTGTACCCGGGCCACGGCAAGGACACGACGCTGGGCACCGAACGCCCCTCACTGCCCGAATGGCTCGCCCGCGGCTGGTGAGAACACGGCCGATGGAGACGCGGCTGGTGAAGATGCGGCTGATGACAACGCGGCAGGTGAGAATGCGGCTGGTGAGAACGAGGCTGGGTGAAGACCCCACGAACCACCCCCTCTCACGGCGAAGCCGCGCCCCACGCCTCCCCCGCAGCCACCACCCGGCCTCCAAGGCGCTCCTCCCCTGACACCCCTCCCGCCGTCACGCCGCCCCGAACCCACCGGCCGGCGCCGCCGACCACGTGAACATACGGCGTGGCGGCGGGAGGCGGGGGGATGAGTGCCGCCTTCGAGGCCGTGCGCGCAAAGCGGCGGGAGGCGTGGGGCGCGGCCGGGCCGTAAAGAGGAGGAGGGTCCTGCCGTGGAGGAGAGCAAGACCCTTGCCGCAAAGGGGCGGAAGGCCCGTCAGGACGGCCGGAGTATGTGCGCGATGCGATCGGCCGCCTCGGACGGAGCCGACGTCGAGAGCAGCACCTCTCCCCACGACCACCGGTAGCACCACCCGTCCGGCATCGGGACGCAGTCGACGGTCTCGCTCATCAGCACCGTGTCCGGGACGCCGACCCGCAACGACGGCGGGTCGGCGCGCAGCACCGCGGTGAACCCGCGCAGTTCGAGTTCCCGGGCCAGTTTGGCGAGGAAGTACGTGCGGGTGTGTTCGCGCGCCATGGCTCCATCAAAGCCGATGTCGAGCGGCCTGTCCGCCTCGGGGTCGCCCGAGGCGGTGGGTCAACCGCCGATACGCTCGGCGACCTTGCGCTGCTCGCGCTTGTAGAAGAGCATCCGCAGCGGGATCGCCGCCACGAGGGCGATCTGCATGCTGGCGCCGATCTTGATCGGCAGGTCGCCGCCCTGGGGGAAGGCCACCCAGAACGTCAGGAACGCGACGTTCACCAGGATCCAGCCGAGGACGACGGCGGCGACCTGGCCCTTGGGCTTGGGGTACTCGATGCGGCTGACCATCAGCCACGAGACGCCCACCACGGCCAGCAGCGACCAGACGCCCGGCTCGAACAGCATCACGATGGAGATCACGGTCATGCAGCCCATGGGGATGGGCAGGCCCATGAAGTCGCCGCTCTTGGTCTTGACGCAGGCGAAGCGGGCCAGCCGGACCACTCCGGCGATGAGCACGGAGGCGGCGGCGGCCAGGACCGACCACAGCGGAACGGTGCCGCTGAAGCCACCCCAGATGACCACCATGAACGCCGGCGCGAAGCCGAAGCTGATCACGTCGGCGAGGTTGTCGAGTTCCGCCCCCATGGCCGAGGCGCGGAAGCGCCGCGCGACCAGGCCGTCGAACAGGTCGCAGGTGGCGCCGATGAGGAGCAGCACCACGGCGGTGGCGAAGAAGCCGGGCTGGAGGATCAGGCCCTTGTTCGCCTGGAGCGAGGTGACGGCGGATGTGGCCAGGACGCACACGGCGAGGAAACCGCAGAGCGCGTTGCCCAGCGACAGGGAGTCCGCGGCGGAAAGCCGGAAGGCCTTTCCGACGGGACCGCGCTGTTCTTCGTCTTCGGCTTGCCAGCCGCCTGCGTCAGCCGTGGTCAATTCGGGTCACCCCCGCAACCGTCTTCTCACCCACAGAGACCGAGGGCGAGATTCCTTCGGGAAGGTAGATGTCGACGCGGGAACCGAACCGGATGAGCCCGATTCGCTCGGTCTGGGTGACCTTGGCCCCCGCACTCAGGTATGGCACGATCCGGCGCGCCACCGCGCCCGCGATCTGCACCATCTCGATGTCGCCGAGCGCGGTCTCGAAATGCCACACCACGCGCTCGTTCTGGTCACTGTCCTTGTTGAAAGCCGGCAGGAACCCACCCGCCACATGCTCTACCGAGGTGACGGTTCCCGCAAGGGGTGCCCTGTTGACGTGCACGTTCAGCGGGCTCATGAAGATCGCGACCCGGGTGCGGCCATCCGGCCATGGGTCGATGCTCTGGACCACGCCGTCGGCGGGCGACAGTACCCGGCCGACGCCCGGCGTGCGCTCCGGGTCGCGGAAGAACCACAGCATGCCGCCGGTGAGCGCGGTCAGCGGCACCGCCGCGAGCGCCCAGCGCTTGTCCTTGCGGGTGAGCAGGCTGGTCGCGGCGGCGGCGGCCACGGTCGGGAGAAGCCACGGGGACACCCCGCGTGCGAGACGCACGCGGGCGGTCTTGGCAGAATCGTCTGACACGGACAACCTTTGGGTGGTGACGGAAAAGGCGCTTTGCCGTGATGTTACAGAACCGCACGACGTGACGAGTCAAGCAAAGCGCCTGAATCGCCTTTTAGCTAGCCCCACTCTGGCTGGGTTCGACACCCTTGCGCGCGTCACTGCGTGACTTCAGCAGGCTCGCCACAGTCGTGACGACCATCGTTCCTCCGATGACCGACAACGACACCGAGATCGGCACCTCGGGCGCCCACGAGAACCCGCTGGAGTGCAGGGCCTCCATCACCAGCTTAACCCCGATGAACCCGAGGATGAACGCCAGGCCGTACGAGATGTAGACCAGGCGCTGGAGCAGGCCGCCGAGCAGGAAGTAAAGCTGACGCAGGCCCATCAGGGCGAAGGCGTTGGCGGTGAAGACGATGAACGGGTCGGTCGTGAGGCCGAAGATCGCGGGGATGGAGTCGACGGCGAACAGCAGGTCGGTGCTGCCGATGGCGATCATGACGATGAGCATCGGGGTGACCATGCGCTTGCCGTCGATCTTGACGGTGATCTTGGAGCCGACGTAGTCGTCGGTGGTCGGGAACGTCTTGCGGACCCAGCGTAGAAGGATGTTCTCCGGAACGTCTTCCTGTTCACCCTTGAGGTGATCGCGCACGATCGTGTAGGCCGTGTAGAGGAGGAAGGCGCCGAAGATGTAGAACAGCCAGCTGAAGCGTACGAGGGCGGCCGCGCCGATCGCGATGAAGATGCCGCGCATGACCAGGGCGAGCAGGATGCCGACGAGGAGCACCTTGTGCTGGTACTCCTTGGGCACGGCGAACTTGCTCATGATGATGAAGAAGATGAACAGGTTGTCGACGCTCAGGCTGTATTCGGTGATGTAGCCTGCGAAGAACTCACCTGCTTTGGTGCCGCCTTCGAGAATCCATACCGTGACGCCGAATGCGACGGCCAGCAGTACGTAGAAGCTGACCCAGAAACTGGCCTGCTTCATCGAGAATTCGCGGGCCTCGCCTCGGTCGACGACCCACAGGTCGATGGCGAGTACGACGAGAAGTCCGCCGATGACGGCGACCCACGCCCATACGGGAACGACCACGTTGATGTACCTCCGGCACGCAATGATTGACAGCCGGAGGTCTCTCCCGCCGGCTCGATCGGCCGACCGGCAGCCCCGGGGGCCCCGTGGAGTGGGGCTACACCGTGATGACGAGGCTGCCGCGAAGGGATACTCCCCTCCCCTAACCCATGCAGTATAGGAGAAGCCGGGTTCGCCACCTAATCATCCGGGCGACCTTGACGAGGAGTAGACGGCGAGCACCGACTCGACCGCGTCGGCCTCGCCCGGCAGTTCGCCGCCGCGTCTGGCCGCCGCCCGCGCCAGGGCCTCCGCCTTCGCCGGGTCGTCCACGATCTCCTGTACGGCGGCGCGCATCGCGGCGGCGTCGCCGTACGGGACCAGGGTGCCCGCTCCCCCCAGCAGATCGGGCACACCTCCCACGGCGGTGGCGACGACCGGGCGCCCCGCCATGAGCGCCTCGCTGAGACTGAGCGGCTGACCTTCCCAGCGGCTCGGCCACAGCACCAAAGTGGCCGCGGCCAGCAGATCGGGGATGTCCTTCCTGAACCCCAGCAGCCGCACGGGCAACGCCTCCGCGTCGATACGCGCCTGCAACTCGCCGCGCAGCGGCCCCTCCCCCGCGATCACGAACAGCGGCCCGTCGCCGCCGGGACGGCCCGTCCCTCGTTCACCGCCCCGCCCGGGATCCGTCGCCGTCGCCTCGGCGGCGGAACCCCTTCCGCCGTGCCCCGGAGCCGTGTCCGCACCACCCCGCGCGGCGGCCGATCCGATGGCGGCCGTGTCCAGCAGGAGTTCCAGGCCCTTCTGCTGGGCGAGCCTGGCGACTGTCAGCACGACGGGGCGCCGCCCCACGCCCAGTTCCGCCCTGACCTCCGCGACCGTCCGGACCGGCGGCCCCGGCGGATAGGCGGGGACGACGGCGGGACGCACGTCACGGGCGCCGAGCGCGGCCATTCGCGCGCCCAGGTCGGGCGCGACCGCCAGCACGTGATCGGCGCCCCGGGCGACGATCCGTTCGAGCACGCCGTACACCGTTCCGACGAGACCTCCGGCCGTGAGCGCGTTGTGCAGCGTGACCACGAGCGGTGCCCGGCGCCGCTGCCCGACGCGCGCGAGCGCGGCGACCGACCCCGCCCGCAGACCGTGGGCGTGCACCACGTCGGCCTCGTGCACGACCCGGCGGACCGTCGCCACCGATCGGGCGTCGGCGACCGGATGCGGCCGATCCGACAGCGGTATCTCGACGAACCGCGCGCCGGCCGCCCTGAACCCGAAGGACTCCTCCACCGACCTCGGCCCCACCACGGCCACCTGGTGCCCGCGCTCCCGCATTCCCTCGACCAGCATGCGCACGTGCTCCCCCGTCCCTCCGAACGTGGTGCCGAGCACGAAGACCACCCGCACGAGCCTCTCCTTCACCTCTCACCGCGCCTGCCCGGAAAGCGGGCAGGCGACACGCCGTCATACGCCGTCCGACCGGGCGCCGCGCCGGAAGCGGGCGGCGAGCGCCCGAGCGTCCGGCCGGTCCACCAGGACGGCCACCAGGACCCCGGCGGCCAGCGCGAGCACGCCTCCCAGCGCGATCGCCGACAGCTCGGCCCACGTCCCCACCGGCCGGATCACGGCGACCACCGCGGCTCCCACCAGGAACGCCGCGCCGCCCCCGGCCAGCGCCGCCGCCCCCGCCCGCCACAGCCCGGCCACCGCCGCGCCGCCCCTCACCCGCACCACCGCCACCAGCAGCACCATGCCGCCGACCGTCATGCCGACGCTCATCCCGAGTGCCAGGCCCGCGATCTTCCAGGCGTCCGGCAGCGCGAGCGCGAACCCCGCCTGGGCCACCGCCGCCACCAGCCACCCGGCGACGACGCCTGCGGCGGCGGCCCGCCCCCGGCCGAGGGCGTACAGGACCCGGCTCAGGTGGGCGATCAGCCCGTACCCCACCAGGCCGGGGGCGAACAGCGCGATGGTCCTGGCGAGCTCCACAGGCGGCACATCGGTGTTCTCGTCCAGGAACAGCGCCGCGCCCGGCTCGGCGACGGCCGCGAGCACCCCGGCGGCCAGCCCCGACACCAGCACCACCGCTCTGGCGCCCCCGGCACTGAGCGCGGCGAACTCGCCACGGTCACCGGCGGCGGACAGCCGGGGGAAGGCGCTGGTCGCGATCGGCACGGCCAGGACGGCGTACGGGACCAGGTAGATCGCCCACGCGTAGTTGTAGGTCGCGATGGCTCCGCCGCCCATGCGGTTGGCCAGCACCAGGACCACGATCATGGCGGCCTGCTGGGCGAGCAGCCCCGCCATCCCGGCCGAGGCCAGCCTGCGCACCTGGACGCCGACACCGTCGGGGAAGCGCAGCGTGGGCCGCCAGCGCAGGCCGAGCCGTGCGGCGGGCCCGAGCACGGTGAGCACCAGGGCCAGGACGCCCAGGCTGGTGCCGACGGACAGCACCAGCTCACCGGCCGTCAGCGGCAGGGACGGCTCGTTACCGCCCCCGCTGACGGGGACGAACACCAGATAGGCGACGATCACCACGATGCTCGACACCAGGGGCGCCAGAGCCGGGGCGGCGAAACGGTGGTGGGCCTGGAGGACGCCGTACAGGACGACCGCGACGCCGTACAGGGGGATCTGCGGGGCGAAGACCGCGAGCATCCGCGCCGAGACCGCGCTGACCGTCTCGACGTCGCACGTGCCGAGTACGTCCGTGAAGAACAACGAGGTGATCGGCCCCGCCAGCACCGCGATCAGCACGGCCGGCGGGACCAGGGCGACCAGCACCCAGGTGAGCAGCGCCGAGCCGACCCGCGAGGCGTGCTCGCGGGTCGCGCCCGCCAGCACCGGGACCACCATCCCGGCCAGCGCGCCGCCCGCCACGACCTCGAAGACGATGTTGGGGATCTGGTTGGCGGTGAAGTACGCGCTCGACAGGCACTGGGTGCCGACGGTGTGGGCGAAGACGTACTGCTTGGCGAACCCGGTCACGCGCGCCAGGATCGTGAGCGCGCCGATGAGGACGGCACCGCCCGCGACCCCGTGCGCCAGGCGGCGGCTCACGCCACGGGGCGGCGGCCGAGCATGTCGATGCGGTTGAGCACCGGGTTGCCCGCGATCACCTTGGTGAAGCTGACCTTCTCCGATGCCGCCGTGAGGACGGCCACCGTCCCCAGCAGCGCGTACCTGCCCGGGCGTCCGAGCCGCGTGACGGCGGCCAGGCCGAGCAGGGCGCCGAGCGCGTTGGCTCCGGCGTCGCCGAGCATGGCGCGCTCGCCGAGGTCCTCGGGCAGCAGCGCGGCGGCGGCGCCGAGCGGCACGGCGGCCAGGGCGGCGGCGCGGGCGTCGTGCTCGAACAGCCCGGCGGCCAGCAGCGGCAGCCCCGCCAGCAGGCCGACCTTGATCGCCCGGCCGGGCCGCAGGTCGAACAGGTTGGCCAGGTTGGCGCCGCCCGCGACGATCGCCCCGTTGACGAGCGCGTCGGCGGGGCCGCGCGAGACCAGGGCGGCGGCGGCCAGTCCGGTCGCGCCAATGCCGAGGATCTTGACGGCGCCGCTCGTGACCTCACCCTTGGCCAGTGCGCTCAGGTGGCCTTTGAAGCCCTTGGCGGACGTGGTGCCCCAGAGGTCGTCGTAGCCGCCGAGGGCGCCGCTGCCCGCTCCGGCCAGCAGCGCGGCCAGCCGTACCCTCGGGGGGAGGCCGGGGGTCAGGGCGGCCGCCGCGCTCGCGCCGAGCGCGAACGCGGGCCCTTCGAGCAGCGTGATGGGCTCGCCCCGGTGGTTCGTACGCGTCCAGGTGGCGGCGTCGCGCAGCCCGCCCCCGGGTGCGGCGACGAGTTCGCCGGAGGCATCGACGATCTTCTCGTCCGTGTGGGTGAGACGCCTGGTGAAGACGGTGTAGGCGGCGCGCGCGGCGGCGGCGCCGATCGCGGCTCCCGCGAGCGCGCACAGCAGAGCTCGGGCCATGTCAGCTCCCTGACGAGGTGGAGGATGGAGTGGGGGCGGCGACGGGCGGCTGAGGCTGCGTGGCACCGCTGAGTACGCCGTACTGCCCGGCGCGGCCGTCGAGTTGCTCGCGCAACGCGTAGACGACGGTGACGCGGCCCATGGGCATGTCGAGCACGTCGACGGTGGAGACCCGCTTGGCGAGCTCACTGGACTCGCGCAGCGCGGTGATGGCTCCGCCGGGGCCGATGGCGCCCTCGGTGCCCGCCATGACGCTGCCCTGGCCGCCCGCGTCCAGGCCGCCTGCCAGGGCGACGATCTCGTCGGCCTGGGCCTCGGCCTGCTCACCCTCGAACGGCCGCTCGGGCGCGATGAGCACCGCGAGGGTGGCCCGCTTGGCGGGTTCGTCCCTGACGGTGAGGAAGCCGCCGGTCTCGAGCGCCCCGAGCACGGCGGCGGTGTCGGGGTCGGGGGTGCCCGCCTGGGCCGGGTCCTTGGTCACGACGGCCGCCGCCAGGAGCTGTGCGGCCTTGTCGTGGACGCCCGCGTTGGCGGCGAAGTTCAGCTCGGCGGGCTTGAGCTGGGTGACCAGTTGGTCCAGCACCCCGGCGCTGGCCGGCGCGACGAACTTCTCCGTCAGCACGACGCGCCCGCTGACGACGGCACCCGCCTGCTCCAGCACCTGCTGCTGCTGGTCGGTGAGGGCCGTGCTCGCGCCAGGCGCCTCGACGAGTACCACCCGCTTGCCCGTGAGACCGCCGCCGACCTTGGCCAGATCGGGGGTCATGTTGGCGATGAAGGCGTCGTTGCCGCCCTCGCGGCGGGTCAGCACGTCGATCTCGGCGCGCAGCTCCGCGTTGTTCTTGGTGACATTCTCGACGCTGGCCTCGGCCAGGTGGATCGCGGGATCCTTCAGGAGCGTGGTGCCGAGCACGATGCCGACCGACAGCGCCAGGAAGATGGCCACGATGGACACGAGGTGGTAGCGGAAATCGATCACGAGAAGAGTCCGACCATCCAGAAGATGAACGCGTTCCACAGGTCCTGAATGGCGTTGAGCCACGTGTTGCCGAGCGGCGAGGCCAGCAGTGCCACCCCCATGGTGACCAGTGCGGCGACCACCAGCAGCAGGAGCTGAGGTGTGCTGATGCGGTTGCGGTAGAGCCTGCTCACGCCTTTGGCGTCGACGAGTTTGCTGCCCACGCGCAGGCGGGTGAGGAAGGTGCTGGCCATGCCGGAGCGGCCCTTGTCGAGGAACTCCTCCAGGGTGGCGTGGGTGCCGACGGCGACGATCAGTTCGGCGCCCTTGTCGTCGGCCAGCAGCATCGCGATGTCCTCGCTGGTGCCGGTGGCAGGGAAGATCACGGCCTCGCGGCCGAGCTGGTGGACGCGTTCGAGCCCGGGCGCGCGGCCGTCGCGGTAGGCGTGGACGACGAGTTCGGCGCCGCAGGTGAGCGCCTTGGTGGAGACCGAGTCGAAGTCGCCCACGATGAGGTCGGGCAGGTAGCCCGCCTCCAGGAGGGCGTCGGCGCCGCCGTCGACCCCGATGAGCACCGGGCGGTACTCGCGGATGTAGGAGCGGAGGGTGGCGATGTCCTCCTTGTAGTGGTAGCCGCGCACGACGACGAGGACGTGGCGGTTCTCCATGCGGGTGCGGATCTCGGGGACGCCGACCCCGTCGATGAGGAGCCTGCCCTCGCCTTTCACGTACTCCATGGTGTTGACGGCGAACGCCTCGATCTGCAGCGACAGACCGGCCCTGGCCTCGGCCATGGCGGCCTCGACGCTCTCGCCCGTCTCGACCTCGCCCTTGCCGACGACCTCGTCGCCGACGTACACGACCCCGTCGCACAGTCTGACCGCGTCGCCGTCGGCGACGCGCTCGAACAGCTCGGGCGTGGCGTTGTCGACGAACGGGACCCCCGCCTCGATCAGGATCTGCGGGCCCAGGTTGGGATAGCGGCCGCTGATACCGGCCGCCACGTTGATCACGGCGGCCGCACCGCACGCGACGAGCGCCTCCGCGCTGACCCGGTCCACGTCGACATGGTCGATAATCGCTATTTCACCGGGCTTGAGGCGTTTGGTCAGCCTCTTCGTCCGCCGATCGATTCTCGCCACTGCCGCGAGGCCGGGAAGGTCGCTGACCTTCCTGCCGCGGAGGCCCGGCAACTTGCTCCCCGGAACCTTCATCACAGGACATCCTGCCAGAGGCTACGGGCCCGAGGGTCGCGCACTACGCGGCGTGTCTGATATGTCACCCAGAGTCTGCTGCGGCGAGCCCCAGCAGTTCCTCCGCGTGCGCCCGTCCCAGTTCGGAGTCCTCCAGCCCGGCGAGCATGCGCGACAGCTCGCGCACCCGGCCCTCGTGGGTGAGGGTGACGACGCCGCTGCGCACCACGCTGCCGTCGCTGGCCTTCTCGACCACGAGGTGCTGGTCGGCGAAGGCGGCCACCTGCGGCAGGTGGGTCACGACGATGACCTGGGCGGTGCGGGCCAGCCTGGCCAGGCGGCGGCCGATCTCGACCGCGGCCTTGCCGCCGACACCGGCGTCGACCTCGTCGAAGACGAACGTGGGCACCGGGTCGGCGCCGGCGAAGACCACCTCGATGGCCAGCATGACCCGGCTCAGCTCGCCGCCCGAGGCGCCCTTGGTGAGCGGGAGCGGCGGCGCGGCCGGGTGGGCGGACATGCGGAGCTCGACCTCGTCGACGCCGTCGGGGCCGAAGCCCGCGCCCCGGGTGAGGTGCACCACGACGCGGGCATGGGGCATGGCCAGAGCGGCGAGCTCGTCGGTGACGGCACGGCCGAACCGCTCGGCGGCGCTCTCGCGCACCCCGGTCAGCTCGGCGGCCAGGCCGGTGAGCCGTTCGGTCAGCTCCGCGTGCTCGACGGCGAGGTCGTCGACGCGCTCGTCGTCGCCGTCGAGTTCGGCCAGGCGCGCGGCCGAGCGCTGCGCCCAGGCCAGGACACCGGCGCTGTCCACGGCGTACTTGCGGATCAGGCCGGTCAGCAGCGCGCGGCGCTCCTGCACGATCGCCAGGCGGGCGGGGTCGGCCTCGACGGACTCGGCGTAGGCGGCCAGGTCGGTGGCGACGTCCGCGACGAGGTAACCCGCCTCGGCGAGCCGTTCGCCCATCTGGGCCAGCCGCTGGTCGAACCCGCCCGCACCCTCGACCACCGCACGCGCCTCGCCCAGCAGGGAGATGGCGTCGCGGGCGTCGCCCGAGGACTCCATCGGGTCGCCGAGCAGCGCCGCGTGCGCGCTCGCGGCGGCGCCGCGCAGCGCGTCGGCGTGCGAGAGCCGCTCCTCCTCCGCGCGCAGTTCGGCGTCCTCGCCGGGCTTGGGATCGACCTTCTCGATCTCCTCCAGACCGAACCGCAGCAGGTCGGCCTCCTGCGCGCGCTCACGCGCCCGCGTCGTCAGCTCCTCCAGCAGCGCGCCGACCTGCTTGTGCCGTTTGTACGCCTGGGTGTAGGCACGCAGCGGCTTGACCAGGTCGTCGCCCGCGTACCGGTCGAGCGCGGCCCGCTGCCGCGCGGGCTGCAGGAGCCGCTGCTGATCCATCTGGCCGTGCACGGCGACCAGGTCGTCCGCGAGATACGTGAGAGTGCCGACGGGCACCGTGCGGCCGCCGAGCCAGGCACGCGAGCGGCCCTCGGCGGAGACGGTACGCGAGATGATCAGCTGGCCGTCCTCGACGTCGCCGCCGATGTCCTCGACCTGCTGGGCCACCCGGCCCCGGCCCTCGACGACGAGGGTGCCCTCGACCGTCGCCCGGTCGGCGCCCGGCCGGACGCGCGACGGATCGGCCCGGCCGCCGAACAGCAGGCCGAGACCGGTGACGACCATCGTCTTGCCCGCTCCGGTCTCGCCGGTGACCACGTTGAATCCGGGGGAGAGCTCGAGTACGGCCTCGTCGATGACACCGAGCCCCTGGATGCGAACCTCCTCGACCCTGGGTCGCACTGGCCACTCCCGTCGCTGCCGTCCGAACATGTGTGCGCAAGCGATCCTACGCGTTCCCGGGTCCATTGACTCAGGGACGCACCCTTCCGCGCCAGCCCTGAACTGGAAGTTCGAACTTGGCGACCAACCTGTCGGTGAACGGGGCCCCGGTGCTCTCGATGCCGTGCAACCGGGCCAGTCTGACCGGCCGCGCACCCCGCCTGACCTCGACCCGCACACCCGGCGGCAGATCGAAGCGGCGGCGCCCGTCGCACCACAGCACCCCACCGGGCGTGTCCGGCAGGATCTCGACCGCCAGCGTCGAACGCGGCGAGACCACGAGCGGCTTGGCGAACAGCGCGTGCGCGCTGATCGGCACCATGAGCATCGCCTCGACCTCCGGCCAGACGACCGGGCCGCCCGCGGAGAAGGCGTAGGCGGTCGAGCCGGTCGGGGTGGCGCAGATGACGCCGTCGCAACCCCAGCGCGACAGCGGGCGGCCGTCGATCTCGGCCACGACCTCCAGCATGCGCTCGCGCTTCTCCACCGTGGCCTCGTTGAGCGCCCACGTGTCGGCGATCACCTGGCCGTTGAGGCGCGCGAGCACGTCGATCGTCATACGCTCCTCGACGTCGTAATTGCCCGCGACCACGCTGTCGACGGCGGCGGCGAGGTCGTCGACCTCCGCCTCCGCCAGGAAGCCGACATGGCCCAGGTTGACGCCGAACAACGGGACGCCGCTCTCGCGGGCGATCTCGGCCGAGCGCAGCAGCGAGCCGTCGCCGCCGAGGACTATCATCACCTCGGCGTCCTTGGCCGAGACCGGGTCACCGGCCACGACCTCGGCGCCCACGCAACCGATCTGCACAGCCTCCTGCTCCAGGACACGCACCTTGATCCCCGCCTCCACCAGGCGCTGGACGACCAGGCGGGCGCTCTCGACGGCCGGGCCGCGCCCGGTGTGCACGGTGACCAGGACAGTCCGATTCATTGCGGCCCTTCTTCGACGGCGCGCTGGATCTCGGTGTCGAGGTCGGCCACCGGCGGCTCGCCCTCCCCCTTGCCCAGCCACAGGAGGTACTCCACGTTCCCCGACGGTCCCGGCAGCGGGCTCGCGGTCACCCCGCGCACCGCCAAGCCGAGTTCCCGCGCCTTCGCCGCCGCCTCGCGCACGGCCTGCGCCCGAAGCTCCGGGTCGCGCACCACTCCGCCCGCGCCGACCCGGTCCTTGCCCACCTCGAACTGCGGCTTGACCAGCAGCACGAAGTCGGCGCGCGGCGCCGCGACCCCGTTCAGCGCGGGCAGCACCAGCCGCAGCGAGATGAACGACAGGTCCCCGACGACCAGCGTGGGCGGCTCACCCACCAGCTCCGGTGTCAGATCGCGCACATTGCGACGTTCCATCACCGTGACGCGCTCGTCGGTGCGCAGCGACCAGGCGAGCTGACCGTAGCCCACGTCCACCGCGAGCACGTGTGCGGCACCGCGCCGCAGCAGCACGTCGGTGAATCCGCCCGTCGAGGCACCCGCGTCGAGGCAACGGCGGCCCTCGACCTCCAGCGCCTTGAACGCCTCCAGGGCGCCGACGAGCTTGTGGGCGCCGCGCGAGACGTAGTCGGGGCCGTCGGGCGAGTCGGCCACCACGATCGCGGCGGACGTGTCCACCTGCGTGGCCGCCTTGCCCGCCGCCTGTCCGCCGACGCTCACCCGCCCGGCCTCGATCAGCTGCCCCGCCTGCTCTCTGGACCGGGCCAGGCCGCGCCGTACGAGCTCGCTGTCGAGCCGGACGCGTCTGCTCACTGCTCGTCCATGGCGGCGAGGGTCGCCTCCAGCCCCGTGAAGGCGTCGTCGAAGACGGCGACGTGATCGGCGGCGGGCAGCCCGGCCAGGCGGTTCAGCCCGGCGAGGATGCCGTCGACACGCGCGTCGCCCGTCTCCACCGGAAGCTCTGTCATGACACGACCGTAACGCCTCCCACCACCGCCCGGCACCTCGGCAGGCGTGTCATGCGTTGAGCGTTGAAAGGACAACGCTACCGTCCGTAGCAAGGGCAGAAAGGATGCGCGCTCATGGCAAGCGTCGAGGAGTGCCGGACCGCACTGGCCAGGCTCAGCAGCCACTTCGATCACATCGGTGAGGAGGACCGCGACAAGCATGTGGTCGAGCGCACCCTGAGTTGCACCGTCTCCGACCTCGGCGTCACCTTCTACGGACGCGTCCACCGCGACGGCCTCGACCCGTTCACCGAGGTGCCGCACGAGCGTCCGGCCGAGGTGCGGCTGACCATCGGCAGCGACGACCTGATCAAGCTGGTCGACGGCGAGCTCGACCTGGCCAGGGCGCTGCTGGGCGGCCGGGTCAGAATCGACGCCAGTTTCGGCGACCTGCTCAGGCTGCGCCGTCTGCTGTGACCCCGCCGGATCCGTGGACCTGACCCTCGACACCGAACCACCGTGCTGCTGACCACCCGTCACGGTCTGAGCCGTACGCGCCCGCCCAGCCTCAGCCGTCCCGCTCGAACCGAACTCATCAGGCAGCTGAGCTCTGAACCCGCTCGTACCGAGTTCGTGAGACATCCGAGCCCTGGGCCCGTTCGGACCGAACTCGTCAGGCATCTGAACCCTGTGGCCCGCTCGAACCGAACTCGTCAGGTCAAGCGATCAAGTGCGGGCTGGACGGCGTCAGCGTCGAGACGACCCTCTCCAGCCACCGCCCATGCCGTCTCACACGCCGTACGCAGCCCCTCGATCCACGCCCCCTCCCCGTCCAGATGGAGGTGACCGTCCTCCCATCGAGCCCGCCACCCTCGCCTGAGCGCCGGGTACTCCTCGTGCAACGCCGACAGATCCTCGGCGACGTACGTGGGCCGATGACGCGGCCCGACCGTCAACAGGTCACGCGCCGCGGCCACCCCCGTGAGCACCAGCAGACTGTCCACCCCCGCGTTGGTGGCCCCCTCGATGTCGGTATCCAGCCGATCCCCCACGACCAGCGGCCGGACCGCGCCCGTGCGCAACATCGACTCCCGATGCAACGGCGGCGCGGGCTTGCCCGCGTACACCGGCTCCACACCGGTGGCAGCCGCGATCACCCGGACCATCGCCCCATTGCCCGGCAGCTCGCCCCGCCCCGTCGGCATCGTGCTGTCGCCGTTCGAGGCCACGAACATCGCCCCCTGCCGTACGGCCAGCGTCCCTTCGGCCAGCAGCCCGTAGGAGATCCCGGGCGCGATCCCCTGAACCACGGCCACAGGCTCGTCCCACGCGGTACTGACCGGCCGGAGTCCCCGATCCCGAACCGCCATTCGCAGCCCCGTGCCTCCGACGACCAGCACCTCGGCCCCGGCGCCGAACCTCTCGGCGATCAACCGTGCCGCAGCCTGCGCCGAGGTGACCACATCCTCGGGCCGCGCGGGAGCCCCCAGCTCACGAAGGTGCGTGGCGATGGCAGCAGGCGTCCGAGAGGCGTTGTTCGTCACATACGCCAGCCTCGCCCCCCTCTTCTCCGCCTCCACCAACGCTTCAGGAGCCCCGGGTACGGCCCGGCTCCCCAGATAGACGACCCCATCAAGATCAAGTAGCAGCGTGTCATACCCCTCAACCAACACCCGGCCGCCCTCCGTCTCACTCATCACGCGCCCCATCCCACGAATCCAGACTCAACCGACTCGTCCATCATCACCCCGCCACCATGGCCGTCTCACAGCAGACCACCCTGTTCGTTCACCTCATCCCAGACCCACACGAACGCTTCCCAGAGCCAGAACAACACCCATCCCCACCCGGTTCACCTGGACATATCACCCCGAACCTAGGGCCGACCGCCTCTAACCCGCACACCCGCACACCCGCACACCCGCACACCCGCACACCCGCACACCCGCACACCCGCACACCCGCACACCCGCACACCCGCACACCCGCACACCCGCACACCCGCACCAAGATCGTGCCCTCTCAACAGTCCTGTCCACACGGGACCAGCACCCAAGTTGAACGGCGTTTCCCGGCGCACCATGCCTGCCTTGGCCGCTCAGCGCACAGACCTCCCTTACCGGCGCCCCGCAAAGACCGGTGCCCTGCCCAGGGGTCTTCGATCAACCCAGGCAATGTGCGTACCCACCGGCATGGCGGGCTGCTCCGGTCGATCACCTCGTTGACGCGAGGCGCCGCCCGCGACCCCAGAACTCTCGGGGAACAGGGATCACTCGCCCCCGCTGCGGGCTCATCGGAGTTCCGCCCCGAGGCGGGAGCACACCGCTGCACCAGGGACGAGATCATCCCAGTCCAGAGGCGTCCCACCGATACGGCTCACATCTCGCGACGCGCACGCAACGTGGCCCGAACGCTCTTGAGCGCGGAGACGTAGTTTCGCTCGTCCGGCCGCATGGCCACAGCGATGGCCAGTGGTTCCTGCGCGGCCTCCATGTCGCCCGTCCGCCACAGGGCCAACCCCAGCCCGAAGTACGCATAATCCTCAGCCGGGTTGGCAGCCACGATCCACCGGAAGCTGTCGGCAGCCTGCGCGTACTGCCGGGAGTTGAACTGCGCCCTGGCCAATGCCTCCCTGATGCTGCGCGACTCAGGCTCAGCGGCCGCAGCCCGCTCCAGCAGCGACGCGGCCGCCGCCGGACTGCCTTCCTTCAGAAGCTTCACCCCACGCTGATACCAGTCATAAACATCCCCCACAGGACCGCCGGGGGAATCTTCGGGGACGTTTCTGCTTTGCATCATGCGTGAGGCCTCCTTCACCGACAGACGACAGCGCCACGCGAGCCTCGGAGGAATCGGACACCGCTGGGGTTCGGGGGCGACCCCGGGGAGACTCGGACCTTTATGGGAGCATGCCCGATATGGGGACTCCTGAACTACCGGTGCCCGATGGGCTGGTGCTACGCCCCTTCCGTGGGGTCCGCTTCGTCGTGGACGATCCTGCGAAGGTCACCTCTCCTCCCTATGACCTGATCGCTGCCGGCGACATCCAGCGTCTCCTCGACTCTCACCCGAACAACGTCGTCCGCCTCATCCTTCCTTGCACCCCGACGCCCGCAGGACCCGCGGACCCTTCACAGGCGACCTTCCGCACCGGACCGTCACAGTCGTCGCCCGCGCAGTCCCCCTCACCAGGTTCCCCACGTTCCGACTCGACCACGGCACCCCCGGCGACCCCCTCGGCACCGGACTCTCCGGGCCCACATCCGGCAACATCGCATCTCTCCACATCGGGTTCATCCTCCGCTGCCCGGCCCCTCGCGCCGCCGCACTGGTCCAGTGTCTCCGCTGAGCTGCCCGAATCCGGCGTGGTCGCAGACTCACTCCACACCGACACCCCAGCAGAATCGCCCCAGCCCGACACATCCATGAACCCGCCCACCGCTTCAGCCCGCTCAGGCTCCCCCCACCCGGGTTCGCCCGCCGAGTTTCCTGACTCAAATCCACCTGCGGGTTCACCCCGCCCAAGTTCACCCAGCCCGGGCTCACCCACCGCGCTTCCCGACTCGGGCCCACCCACCAGCTCACCTCACCCAGGCTCACCCGCCGAACTTCCTAGCTCCGATCCAGTTGCCGGTACGCCTCGCCCGGGTTCAACCACCGAGCTCCCCAACTCAGGCCCACCTGCGGGTTCGCCTCGCCCTGGCTCACTCGCCGGAATGCCTGACTCAGATCCGGCCGGCTGTTTCGCGCACGCGGACCAATCCGTCGGGCCGGCCGATTCCGACGTACCCGCCCACGCCTCCGGCAGCACCATGACCAGCTCCCCCTTGGAGAGTTCCTCGGCCGATTCGCCTCTCGGCGGTTCGCCTACGGGCATGTCGTCAGCCAGGACCGGGGAGAAGTACGCCGTTGTCCGCGACACACTGCGCCGGTGGCTGGAATCAGGAGTACTGAGAGCAGACGACGTTCCGGCCCTGTACGTGTACGAGCAGAGCGGCCCCGGCGTCCTCCAGCGTGGCCTTATCGGCGACGTCGGCCTGGCCGCGCCCGAGGAACGGATCATCCTCCCCCATGAGAACGTGATGCCAGGCCCGGTGGCCGACCGTCTGGCCCTCATGAGCACAACCCAGGCGAACTTGGAACCCATCTTCCTCCTCTACACCGGCACGACTCCGGAACCGGCGGCCTCCGACGAAGGTCTCACCCGTGACTCCGAGCTCACCTCGGCCACGACATTCGCTGCGGCGGGCGACGCAGAGCGTCTCCGCCCCGCTGCAGATGGGCGTCCCTCTCCCGAGGTCGCAGGCGCATCGACGTCGCGTGCGCCAAGAGGACGGCAGGGAGCCGCCAGCCGACTCGTGGACACGGTCGCCCGGGAGCGTACGCCTTTGGTGGAGGCACACACCGAGGACGGCCTCACCCACCGCCTCTGGGCGGTCACCGACCTTGCCGAGATCGCAACGGTCAACGCCGACCTCCGCCACCGCCAAGCTCTGATAGCCGACGGCCACCACCGCTACGCCACCTACCGCGAACTTCAGCGCCTCGAACACGCCCGCCGAGCCGCTCAGCACGTCGATGCGACCACCTCCGCGCCCGAGCATCCGTCAGCCTCCCTCTCGGACAGTCCGCCCAACATTGGCACAGCGACGGATCAGCAGCCTGCGCACGGCGACGCCCCTGAAGGCCATCGCATGCCTGCTGACCTGCCGGAGAACACACCGGCCCAGCCTCACCGCGCCCTCCCTGCGGAGACTCCCACCACGCGCCTCACGGCCGAGCACCGCCTGTCTGCCTCCCGGGCAGAGGCGACAGTCGAGGACACCTCTTCGCCTGCACCAGGACAACAAGGCCATCGAGCTGGGGCAGCTCGTGGGCTCGCCGGGGCCGACCCAGTGCGAGCAGCGGGTTCTCGCCAGGCGCACCACGAAAGTGGAGTCCAACCCGCCGCCGTCCAGAATGATCAGGCCACCGAGACACCAGTGCCGTCCGCTGCAGGGCCGTCGAATTCGCACCATGCCGAGCCGACAGGTGAGCGCGACACCGCATCGCCCACACAGCCATCGGAAGAGCCGAATGTCGTGCCGAACTCTGAGCCGACGGTGACGCCCGGCACCTCGGGAAACGCCGAACCGACGTTCGCCCAAAGCACCGCGTCGAACCCAAAGCAGGCAGCCACCCCGCAGAACTCAGAACCACCGGCGCAGGAAGCAGAGCAGGCGGCGCAGAACGCAGACTCAGCAGACACCCATGGCACCGCACCGCACAGCGGAGCGTCAGATCCAACTCACCTCCCACCGAAGAGCCCGACAACGACGCAAGGCCCGAATGTCAATGAAACGCCCGGCGCGTGGAGCGACCGGTCTCTGGGGCCTTGGGATTTCGGGCTGGCGCTGCTCGTCGACTCCGTCGCATATCCGCCCGATCTGAAAGCCATCCATCGGGTGATTCCCGAGCTACCACTGGAGGAGGCGGCCGCGCGGGCAAAGGGCTCCTGGCAGGTGCGCGACTTCGCCGAACTCGATGAAGGACTGGCGGCACTGGACAACGCTGCCGAGCCCGCTTTTCTGCTGGCAGGCGCCAATTCCTGCCACCTGATGACAGATCCCGATCCCGTGCAGTTGGCCCACGCCATGCCCGCTGAGCGATCGGCTCGGTGGAACGCATTGAACACCTCTATTCTGGCGGAGTTCGTGTTGCCCAAGGTTTGGGGGATGCGGGACGACGAGGAACACGTGCGAATCGTCCATCACGACGCGCAGGCCGCTGCGGACCTCGCCGCCACCACTGGTGGTACCGCCGTCATCCTCAGGTCCCTCGATGTGCAGGACGTGCTGGCGGTGGCCGCCGAAGGGGAACGTGTCCCACGAAAGTCCACCTCCTTCGGCCCGAAGCCGAGGACCGGCCTCGTGTTGCGAACCTTCGCCATCGAGTAATCCGGCAGCGCAGATGGAATCGCCGGAGCCCGCTGCCGTACTGCCAGCATCATTCGGGGCCGGACTTCGTCCATTCAGGTTCCCTCGGACAGGCGTTGAGTTGGCCGACTCCAGTTCACTTGAAGCAGCTGACCGATGCCTTGAAGCAGCCTGATTCGAACGGCTGGGTCAGACAGGCCGCCAGCCGGTTGCGTCCACGGACATGGGTTTACGAGTTCGGGCTGGTAACAAGCGTGGCAGCCGTAGACGTGACCCGCCATCCGATCGTTGGGGCCTCGATCTGCTCTGTGGAAGTGCTCCCGTTCGAACCTGGTTCTGTCCAGCGTGTCGAGCGTGGCGCCGCTGAAGTGGGCGATTCATTTGAAGTGGGCGATTCGATCCATTGAAGAGCACCAGCCAGCGGGAGGACGGCGACGCGACGCACGGGATCACGGTCCGACCGAGCCCAGCAGTCGCGAGGCTGACGTCTCATCCTCAAGTCCAGTTGGCATCGAGGATGGGGAATCAGCCACACCGGGCTCCGCGATAGCCGAATACGGCGAACGGGGCGGTGGGACTCTCGGTCTGGCCTCCGCTCCCGGGGAAGATCGATCCGCCAGGGCATACGAACGCCCTGGCTGAGGTCCCTTCAATGGATCTTGGGCTGAAGCCGTGCCAGTGGATGGCTCAGGATGGGCTGCCGAAATCGGCGCCGAACCTGTGTTCTCCGAAGGAGCCGGTGCCGGCCCAGACTCGCGCCGACCTTCAGGAGGCGGACGTTCCAGGGCCGGAGCCTTCTGCTCATCCTCACCAGGCTGTGGGTGGCGTGGCTGAGAGTGGCCATCGTCAGGATGATCAGGCTGAGCCGGAGCCACTGGGGTGGCCGCGCCGGGCGAGTGGGCCACAATCCACGAGACGCCCTTGTTCCGCGACGCGCCGGCCACACCCTCGCCACCCTTGGCCTCGCCGCTACCGGCCGAGGTGTCCGCCGTACGGAGGAACGTGTCGGGAACCGCCTGGGTGAGGTCCGAGATGGGGGCCTCAGGCAGGTCAGGCGAAGCCGGCGGCGGCGAGGTCAGCACGGCGGGCTCGGACAACGGGATGAGGGTGTGGGCTTCCACCTCGACACGCCAGACTTTGGTGTCGGCGGGCCCGAAAATGCGACAGCGGATGGAGCCCGCCACGGACAAGCGGTCACCTGGGTTCAGAGACTCGAGGCGGGCGGCGAGACCGGAGTCGAACGTCACGCATCTGATCGTGTCGACGACGGCGCCGGGGCGAGGATCGCGGCGGCGGGTCACCAGACGCCAGGAGGTGAGCGTGTCGCCGCTGGGCATGACCTTGTGCTCGGGACGGCCGGACAGCTTGCCCACCAGGAAGACCTCGTTGCGGTCCAAAGTCGTGCTCCTCCATCGGTGATCGGTGGATTCACTCTTTACGATGTGGGGAGATCGGGAGCTACTGGAATGCCGTTCTGTGGACGGTGATACGAGAGCCGGGAGTACCTGTGGACAACATCACCGCCCTCGGCGGCGACGTGTACGAGATCGATACGAAGATGGCGGGATACACCGGAATCACCGCTGGCTACCTGATTCTGGGAGATCGGCCGTGTCTGGTGGAGACGGGAACGTCCACCTCGGCGCCCATCGTGCGGGACGCGCTGACCGAACTTGGCGTGGGGCCGCAGGATCTGGCCACGGTAGTGGTGACGCACATCCATTTGGATCATGCCGGTGGCGTCGGCGACATGGCGAGCTACTTCCCGTCGGCGCAGATCGTCGTGCATGAGAAGGGAGCACGACACCTGGCAGATCCATCGCGATTGATGGCCAGTGCCCGAATGGTCTGGGGTGATCGGCTCGACACCCTGTTCGGTGAACTCACGCCGACCGAGGCCGAGCGGATCGTCGCCCTGGGCGACACCGGCGCCATCGATCTGGGCAACGGCCGCACGCTGAACAGCCACTACTCCCCCGGCCACGCCAAGCACCACGTTGGCTTGATCGACTCCGCCACCGGCGACCTGTACGTCGGAGACGCCGCTGGCGTCTATCTCCCCGAAACCGGCGATCTGCGGCCTGCGACGCCGCCACCGGACTTCGACCTGCGAACGGCGCTCGACTCCATCGCCCTGTTCGAGGCTCTCGGCCCGCAACGACTGCTCTTCAGTCACTATGGCCCGGTCGATGCGGTACAGGAGACGCTGGAACGTTCGGCTCAAGAGCTCCGCGTGTGGGTGGATCTCACTGAACAGGCCCACTCCGAGGGCCTGGATCTCGACCACGCCGTCGCCATGGTCAGAGATCGGACGAAGGAGCGGTACACCGCCCTGAAGGACGACGACCCACGGGCCGAGCAGTTCGAGTTGCTCAGTGGCGCGCCATCGAACGTCGCGGGCATCCTCCACTGGCTCGACCGCGTCCCGCCGGGAAAGTAGGCGTCCCAGGCGGTGAACGGCGCCGCCCGCCGCACCAGCGATGCTCACTGGGTACGGCGGGCGGCAGCGGTCAAGCGTTTGGACGCTCCTCGGGAGCCTTCGGCTCGTCGAGGATGTCGCCGAAGTCGGGCTCGATGAACGCCGGCGTGATGCTCGACCCAGCCGGTTCCTCCGCCTCTACGTGCTTTCCACCTGCAAGCTCGTCCTCAGCGGACGCCGCAGGGGCGGCCTCTCGCCGGTCGACGGACTCGCCTGTTTGGGCGTCGACCGTAGCAGGCTCGGCGGCTTCGGCCTCTTGAACCGTCACGGGCTTCTCACCTGCCGACAGCGCCTCGTCCGTCGCAGGCTTCTCCTCCGCCTTCGCAGGCTTCTCCTCCGAGGAAGGCGCTTCGTCTGCCGGAAGCTCGTCATCGGCCACAGGCTCATTCTCGGATGAAGCCGCAGAGGAGTCGGCAGACTCCGCGTCCTCGGACGTCCCCTCCGAAGAGGGAGCCAGCAGATCGTCGGCCTCCGCGAGCGCCTCGGCGTCCGGAATGTCGTTGTCGGAGGCGAACTCTTCCTCGACGTCCTCGATGACCGCGCCGGTCAGTTCCGCGTACCGCTCGGCGGCGTCAGTCTCGCCGTCCTCGTCGAAGGCCATCGCGCGTCCGAACCAGTCGGTCGCCGCGTCGGCGTGACCGGCGTGGGCGAGCGCGTCCGCGTAGGCGAACGCCAGCCGTGCGGACCACGGCCGGGCCTGCGGGTCACGCAGTTCGGGCAGACGCTGGAGTGTGATCACGGCGGCGTCGTGCTGGCCCAGGTCGCGGCGTGCGCCCGACTCGACGATGGCCAGTTCGATGCGCCCGGACCGGTCGAGGCGCTCGGCCTCGGGGGACCGTACCAGGTCGAGAGCACGCTCAGGACGTCCTAGACCGCGCTCGCAGTCGGCCATCACGGGGAGGTACGCGTCCGAACCCGTCAGTCGGCGCGCGGCCCGCAGGTCGCTGAGCGCCTCGGCGAAGTGGCCGGCTCGGTAGGCGACGATTCCGGCCGCCTCGCGGACCACTCCGATTCTGGCGGCGAAGCGGCGCGCTACCTTGGTGTGCTCGTAGGCGTTGTCCGGGTCGTCGGCCTCCAACGCCCGCTCGGCCGCGACAAGGTGCCTACCGACCAGCTCGGCGAGGTCGCCGGGGAGCGAACGCAGCTCGTCACGGACCTCCTTCTCGAGCTCGTCGGCGGTGATGTCGGCCGCCATCTCCGGGAGCGTCTCGCGCTCGCGCTTCTCCTCGTACTCGGGCCGCCCGAAACGGGCGCGCGTCCCACTACCGGAAGAGTCGTCTTCGTCGCGGGAGAAGGGGCGGGGCCGTTCGAAGTCCCGGCTGTGTCCACGATCGTCACGGAAACCGCCCTCACGACGGGGACCCCGGTCATCACGGAAACCGCCCTCACGAC
>NZ_BAAAHQ010000008.1:0-86336 GCF_039525605.1 Nonomuraea longicatena
GTGTTCGTTGGGGGGTTGTGTGGTTTGTGGGTGGCTGTCTTCTTGTTTGTGTTTTGGGGGTGTGTTGGTTCGCGGGGGTGGGGTGGGGTTTGTGTGGTGGGGGTTTGTTGGGGTGGGTTGTGTGGGGTTCGTTGTTGGGGGCTTGGGCTGTGCGGTCGGTTTGGGGGGTGTGTTGGGGGCCGCCTGTGCGGATGGGTGGCTGGTGATGGGACCGATGGGTGGTGCGGGGACGGGGTGTACTCATTGACAGGGGCCGTAGCGATGAGGGTTCGCATGGTCAGTGGGCGTAGTCGTACAGCTTCACAGGGATGGGAGCTGTTGCTGTAGGTCTTCTGGCGGTGGCGGGGGATTGTGTGGATAATTCCTGACACATCACGGGGGGAGGTGGACCACGTGTTGCGTCGGGTGCTGGTTACGGTGATCCTCGTTCTGCCTGTCGCGGCCTATGGAGCGGCTGATCGGCGGGAGTCCCGAGTTGTCCAGGTGGAGCGGCTGGTGGCGCCTGCGCGGGAACAGGCGGGGCCGATGGTGACCGCGGCGCCCAGGAGCGGGCGGGAGCCTGGGGAACCGTCGTCACCCGGGTTCCGGGCGCGGGATGTCACCCAACGGCTCGATCGGTTTCTGGCCGGTCGGCCTGGTCCGGTGAGTGCCATGGTCAAGGATCTGGCGACGGGGCGGGAGTATCGCTACCACCATCATGAGCGGCTGATCACCGCCAGCGCTGCGAAGACGCTCATCCTCATGGCGTTGCTGCGGAAGACGCCCTGGGGGCGACTCGGTCAGGCCGTTCGGCGCGACGCGGAGTTGATGATGCGCTACAGCGACAATCATGCCGCCGACCGGCTCTGGTTACGGATCGGCGGCGCGGCGGGCTTCACGAAGGCCGCCGAGGTGTTCGGGCTGCGGCACACGCGAGGGGTGCCCGGCGACTGCCTGGACCTGTACTGCTGGGGGATCACCAGGACGTCGGCCGAGGACCAGGTCAGGTTGATGGGCGCACTGGTGAAGAAGAGCGCCCTGAACGGCGACGGACGGGCTCAGGTGTTACGGCTCATGGGCAAGGTCGTCGCCGGGCAGGGCTGGGGGGTCAGCGCGGGCGCGTGCAAGGGGCAGTCGACGGCGCTGAAGAACGGGTGGCTGAAGCGGGTGTCCACCAAGCGGTGGGCGGTGGTGAGCGTCGGTGTCATCGGGCGAAGGTACGCGGTCGCCGTACTCACTGAGGGGAGTACGAACGTGAGCGACGGCGTCTCCACGGTGGAGGGCGTGGTAACCCGTGTTCTCGCGTCGTTCCGGAAATGCCAGGGGGCGTCAAGGCGTAACCAGCCGGTAGCCCACGCCGCGTACCGTCTGGATGAGCGCGTCGTCCTCGTCGCCCAGCCGGGCGCGCAGCCGCTTGACGTGGACGGCGATGGTGTTGGTGGAGGTGGTCTCGGCGGCGTTCCACACATTGTGCATGATCTGCTCGCGGGTGACCGTACGGTCGGCGTTGCGCATGAGGTAGTGAAGCAGCTCGAACTCGCGCAGCGGCAGATGCACAGCGCGGCCGGCGACACGGACCTGGTAGGCGCGCACGTCGAGCTCCACGTGGCCCACCCGAAGCAGGGAACGGGTGCCGGGTGCGGAGGCCTGTACGAACGGCAGCAGCTCCCGCACCCGGTACGGCCGCGCCACGCATGCCGCGGCACCGGCCGCGAGAGCCTGGACCGCCTGCTCGGCATGGCCTTCCCCGACGCCGAGTAGCACGGGTACGGCACGCGCCAGCCGTACCGCTCGGACGAAGTCGACCGCGCCGATGACCGGCAGCGTGGCCGAGACCAGCACCACGTCCGGCCGCAATGCTCCGGCCTGGAGCAGGGCCTGGGCGCCGTCGGGCGCACCGGTTACGTTGACGCCCTCGCGGGTGAGCGCGGCGGCCAGTTCGCGGACGATGCCGTCGTCCGGGTCGGCGACCAGCAGCACGGGCGCCGATCGAGTGTCGCTGTGCACTCCGGATGCCGGCTGCTGGTTGGTCATCAGCCGAAGCGTCCGGTGATGTAGTCCTCGGTCCGTTTGTCCGAGGGATTGGTGAAGATCCGGCTAGTTTCGTCAAACTCGACCAGGCGCCCGTGGCGCTCGCCCTGTTCGTCGAGTTCGGCGGTGAAGAAGGCCGTGCGGTCGGAGACGCGGGCGGCCTGCTGCATGTTGTGGGTGACGATCACGATCGTGTAATCGCGCTTCAGCTCCTGCATGAGGTCTTCGATCTTGGTGGTGGCGATCGGGTCGAGCGCCGAGCAGGGCTCGTCCATGAGGATCACGTCGGGGGTGACGGCGATGGCGCGGGCGATGCACAGGCGCTGCTGCTGGCCGCCGGACAGGGACAGCGCGTTCTGCTTGAGCTTGTCCTTGACCTCGTCCCAGAGGGCGGCCTTGGTGAGGGCGTCCTCGACCAGGTCGTCCATCTTGCCCTTCTTGCCGTTGACGCGGGGGCCGTAGGCGATGTTGTCGTAGATCGACTTGGGGAAGGGGTTGGGCTTCTGGAAGACCATGCCGATGCGGCGGCGGACCTCGATGGGGTCGACGTGGTCGCCGTAGAGGTCCTCGCCGTGGTAGGTGATCTTGCCGGCGGCGCGGGCGCCCGGGATCAGGTCGTTCATCCGGTTGAAGCAGCGCAGCACCGTGGACTTGCCGCAGCCGGACGGTCCGATCATCGCGGTGATCTCGCGGTTGCCGATGGTCAGGTCGACACCTCGGACGGCCTCGTAGGCGCCGTAGAAGACGCTGAGGCTCTCGACGGAGAAGACGGGATCCAGAGCCTCGATGTTGCGGGGCGCCTCAGGGCCTCGGACGGTGATGTTCGGCATCGAGGTTCCAATCTCAGACATTTCTTCCTCACCACCGCTTCTGATAGCGGTTGCGGAGCCAGATGGCGACGGAGTTCATCAGCAACAGGATCACCAGGAGGATCACGATCGCGGCCGCGCCGACGACCTGGACCTCGGGACGGGAGTTGGTGATCAGGTTGTAGATCTGGACGGGTAGCACGGAGAAGCTGCTGGACAGGCCGTCGGGGTTGAAGCGGACCAGCGTGGCCGCGCCGAGCAGCAGGAAGGGCGCCGCCTCGCCGATCGCGCGAGACAGCGCCAGGATGGAGCCGGTGGCGATGCCGGGTACCGACGCCGGCAGCACCTGCCGCCAGATCGTCTGCCACTGGGTGGCGCCGAGTGCCAGTGAGCCCTCGCGGATCGACGGCGGAACCGCCTTGATGGCCTCGCGAGACGAGATGATCACGATCGGGAGCACCAGGAGCGACAGCGTGATCGCGCCGGTGATCACCGACGGGCCGAGCCCGAACCCCCGGGAGATGACACCGAGGCCGAGGATGCCGTAGACGATCGAGGGCACGGCGGCGAGGTTGGCGATGTTGAGTTCGAGCAGCCGGTTGTACCACTTGGTGTTGTCGGCGTACTCCTCCAGGTAGACGGCCGCGAGTATGCCGGTGGGCAGCGCCATGAGCGCGGTCAGCGCGACGACCCAGATCGTCCCCATGATGCCGGACAGCACTCCGGCGGTGGCCGCGTTCACCGTACGCAGCGACGGGAAGTTCTGGAGCAGGTTGAGGTCGAGCCGGGGCCAGCCCTGCGTGACCACGTACACGAGCAGCACACCCAGGAAGACCATCGCGATCGCCAGGCTGGACAGCAGCGCGATGCGGAACAGGTGCTCCTTGAGCGGCCGGCCCCGGCCGGCCAGGCTGACGTTGGAGGCAGGCGTGGACAGGAACGCCATCAGTCGTACACCTCACGGTACTTCTGCACCATGCGGGCGCTGAACCAGTTCATCACGAAGGTGATGACGAACAGCAGCGAGCCCACTGCGAAGATCGTCTTGTAGGGAATCGAGCCGGTGGACAGGTCGCCCGCGCCGGCCTGGGCGATGAAGGCGGCCATCGTCGCCATCTCGCTGGTGGGGTCGAAGGTGAAGATCGACTTGAAGCCGCCGGCCACCGCCACGATCATGGTCTCGCCCGCGGCGCGGGAGACGGCCAGGATGACGGCGGCGACGATGCCGGAGAAGGCGGCGGGCACGACGACCCGGACCGACGTGAGCATCTTGGAGGCGCCGAGGGCGAAGGAGCCCTCGCGCAGGCCGTTGGGCACCGCGGCCATCGCGTCCTCGGACAGCGAGGCCACGATCGGGATGATCATAATGCCGACCAGCAGGCCGGCGGCGAGCGCGTTCTTCGCTTCGAGCTGCAGGAACGGGAAGACATCGTTGAGCAGCGGGGTCACGAAGGTGAGGGCGAAGTAGCCGAAGACGACCGTGGGGACACCGGCGAGGATCTCCAGGACCGGCTTGAAGAAGCGGCGCACCCTCGGCTTGGCGTACTCGGACAGGTAGATCGCCGCAGCCAGGCCGAGCGGGACGGCCACGACGACCGCGATCACCGTGATCTCCAGCGTGGCGACGACGATCGGCCAGACGCCGAACGTCGGCGGCTTGATCAGTGGTCCCCAGTCGAGCGAGCCGAAGAACTCGGCGACGCGGACCGCCTGGAAGAACTCGATCGTCGGCTCTACCAGGGAGTAGATGATGCCGACGGTGGTGAGGATGGAGACCAGGGTCGCCGCGAGCAGCAGCGTCTTGATGACGGTCTCTCCGTAACGCGGGCGCGACCGCGCCAGGGACCTGCCGGTCCCCGGAGCGGTCGCACGGTGCTGGGCTGCCATCAGCTCGCCTTCAGCGCGGTGATGTCGCTCTTGAGCTTGGCCTCCTGCTCGGCGTTCAGCGGAATGAACTTCGCCTCCCTGGCCAGCGAACCCGCGTTGGCGGCGAGGTAGTCGAGGAAGGCCGCGACCTCCGGCTTCTTGGCGGCGGGGGCGGAGGGGTAGACGTACAGGGGGCGCGACAGCGGGGTGTACTTGCCGCCCTGCGCCGCCTCGACGCTCGGGGCGACGCAGCCGCTGCCCGAGTCGATCTCGACGGCGTTCAGCTTGTCCGTGTTCTCCTCGAAGTAGGTGAACCCGAAGTAGCCGAGGCCGCCCTTGGCGCCCGCCACGCCGTTGACGATGTCATTGTCGTTCTCGGAGGGGCTGTAGTCCTTGCGGCTCGCGCCCTCCTCACCGTTGATCTCGTCGGTGAAGTAGTCGAAGGTGCCGGAGTCGGCGCCGGGGCCGTAGAGCTTCAGCGGCTCGGCCGGGAACGTGGCGTCGACGTCCTTCCAGGTCTTGACCTTGCCGTCGGCCGCAGGCTCCCACATCTTCTTGAGCTGGGCGGTGGTCAGGCACTTGGCCCAGGTGTTGGACTTGGGTACCACGACGGTCAGGGCGTCGGTGGCGACGGTGAGCTCGGTGAACTTGATGCTCTTGCCCTCGCAGAGGGTCTTCTCCTCGTCCTTGATCGGGCGGGAGGCGTTGGAGATGTCGATCTCGCCCGCGCAGAACTTCTCGAAGCCACCGCCGGTGCCCGAGGTGCCGACCGGGACCTTGACCTGGGGCTGCTCCTCGCCGAACGCCTCGCTGGCGACGGAGATGAGCGGCGCGACGGTGCTGGAACCGTCGATCTTGATCTCGCCGGTCAGTCCGGCGGCGGGCTCGGCGCCCGTGGCCGCGCCGCCCGTGGCCGCAGCGCCGGCTGTGCCGCCGTTGCCGCCGCTGCCACAGGCCGCCGCGAGGGAAACGACGAAGGCGGCCGTCGCCACCGCACTGAGGCGGCGCTGTCCACTGGTCACGGTTGTGTGTCCTTCTCCATGAGGGATCTGTCGTGCGTCAACGCCGATACAACTCGGGGAAAGTGAACGGCAATGAAACGAGCCGTGACCTGTGACGGAAGTCGTGTGCGGCCTCGTGTGAATAGGGCGCCAAGCGGCATGCTGGATCCATGACGTACCGCATATGTCTGGTCTGTATGGGAAATATCTGCCGATCGCCGATGGCGGAGGCGGTGCTGCGCGCCACCATCGCCGAGCACGGCCTGGACGGGGTCGTGGTCGAGAGCGCGGGCACGGGCGGCTGGCACGCGGGCGGCCCCATGGACGAGCGGGCGGCGAGGACGCTGGCCGCGAACGGCTACGACGGAGCCGGGCACCGGGCCAGGCAGTTCACGCGGTCGTGGTTCGAGGAGTACGACCTGGTCCTGGCCATGGACAGGGACAACCAGCGGGAGTTGCAGCGGCTCGCGGACGGGCCGGTCCGGTTGTTCCGCTCCTTCGACCCGGCGGCGCCGCGCGACGCGGAGGTCCCGGACCCCTATTACGGTGGTCAGGACGGCTTCGACATCGTGCTCAGGCAGGTGGAGGCGGCGGCGGAGGGCCTGGCCAAGTGGCTGGCCGATGAGATCCGTTAGGGACCTGGGCTCCTCCCACAGTTGGCGGCTCCAGCGCGGCCGCTGGTCCGACGGTCGCGAGGTCTTCGCCAAGACCGGAGTCGTTTGCCCGCCGTTCACCTTGGAGTTGTTTCCCTCGGAGGCCGCCGGGCTGCGGTGGCTGGGGGAGGCGATCGCCGTACCCGAGGTGATCGAGGTGAGCGGGGAGCGGCTGGTGCTGTCGTGGGTGGAGACGGAGCGGCCCACGCCCGGTGCGGCCGAGCGGTTCGGGCGGGCGCTCGCGCGCATGCACCGGGCGGGGGCGGAGTCGTTCGGCGCGCCGTGGCCGGGGTTCATCGCCGACCTGCCGATGGACAACGCGCCCGCGCCCGGCTGGCCGGCCTTCTACGCGGCCCGCCGCATCCTGCCCTTCGTACGGCCCGCAGGACTGCCCGCCGGGCCCTTCGAGGCGCTGGCCGCCCGGCTCGCCTCGCTCGCGGGTCCCGAGGAGCCGCCCGCCCGCATCCACGGCGACCTGTGGAACGGCAACATCCTGTGGTCGGGCGGCACCGGGGTGCTCATCGACCCGGCCGCGCACGGCGGGCACCGGGAGAGCGACCTCGCGATGCTGGCGTTGTTCGGCGCGCCGTACCTGGACCGGATCATGGGCGCCTACCAGGAGGTGCACCCGCTGCACCCGATCCTGATCCACGCCGTTCTGTACGGCGGAGGCTACCGGGATCAGGCGATGGACCTGGCCGCTCAGCTGTTGAGGTGATCGAGGACCTTCTGGTGAAGGGTGCCGTTGGTGCACACGAGGCTGCCGCCGTCGAGGCTGGGGACGCCGGCCACGTCGGTCCAGCGGCCGCCGGCCTCCTGGACGATCACCGTGAGCGCGGCGATGTCCCACCGCGACAGCTCGGGCTCGGCGGACAGGTCGACGGAGCCCTCTGCGACCATCAGGTGCGACCAGAAGTCGCCGTACGCGCGGGTACGCCAGCAGGCGCGGGTCAGCCCCAGGAAGTTGTCGAGTCTGCCCGCCTCCTCCCAGCCGTCGATGCTGGAGTAGGAGAAGGAGGCGTCGCCGAGTTCGCTCACGCCGGAGACTCGCATGCGGGTGGCCCTGGTCAGGTCGCGGCCGGTCCAGGCGCCGCCGCCCTTGGCCGCCCACCAGCGCTTGCCCAGCGCGGGGGCCGACACCATGCCGACGACGACCTCGTCGTGGTCGGCGAGCGCGATCAGCGTGGCCCAGACGGGGACGCCGCGCACGTAGTTCTTGGTGCCGTCGATCGGGTCGATCACCCAGGACCTGGCGCCCCTGCCGCTCTCGCCGAACTCCTCGCCGATGACCGCGTCGCGGGGGCGCGCCCGGCGCAGCGCGCCCCGGATCGCCTCCTCGACCGCCCGGTCGGCGTCGCTGACCGGGGTCAGGTCGGGTTTGGTCTCGACCTGGAGGTCGACGGCCTTGAAGCGCCGCATGGTGAGGTCGTCGGCGGCGTCGGCCATGACGTGTGCGAGGCGCAGATCGTCGGTGTAGTCCGTCACAAGGGGTCACGCTATCGCGCCGGGCGTTCCTTTTGGGTTACTGGCCAGTAGCATGAGGACATGTCATTCGATGTGGGCGCCTTCCTTCTGCAGACCGTCCCGTTCGCCCAGACCCTCGGCATCGTCTTCGACAAGGTCGAGGACGGGTACGCCGTCTGCCGCCTGCCCGATCGGGCGGACCTGCACAACCATGTCGGCGGGCCGCACGCGGGGGCCATGTTCACGCTCGCGGAGTCGGCGTCGGGGGCGGCGATGCTGACGGTGTTCGGGGACCAGCTGAGCCGGGCCGTACCGCTGGCGATGGGGTCGCAGGTGCGCTACCTCAAGCTGGCGATGGGGGAGGTCGCCGCAGAGGCGTGGCTGCTCGGTGACCGGGACGCGGTGGTCGCCGAGCTGGACGCCGGGCGGCGTCCGGAGTTCGATGTGCGGGTCGAGGTGAAGAACGCCGACGGCACGGTGGTGTGCACGCTGACGGTCTCCTGGACCCTGCGCCCGAACAGGTAGGTAGCCCTCACTCCTCCGGGTCGCGCGTGGTGAGGAGGCGGCGCAGCGAGGCGAGGCGGGCTGGGTCGGCGTTGCCCTCGGTGACCCAGGCGTCGAGGGCGCAGTCGGGGCCCAGGTGGGTGCAGCCCTTGGGGCAGTGGACGGTGCCCTCGATGAGGTCGGGGAAGGAGGCCAGCACGGTCTCGGTGGAGATGTGCGCCAGGCCGAAGCTGCGCACGCCCGGCGTGTCGATGATCCAGCCGCCGCCGGGGAGTTCGAGGGCGACGGCGGAGGTCGAGGTGTGACGGCCCCGGCCGGTCACCGCGTTGACGTGGGACACGGCGCGGTTGGCGTCCGGCACCAGGGCGTTGACCAGCGTGGACTTGCCGACGCCCGAGTGGCCGACCAGGACGCTCACCCGCCCGTCGAGATGGGCGCGCAGCTCGTCGAGCTCGCCGCCCTTGTGCACGACCACGTGCGGGACGCCCAGCGGCCGATACAGCGCGAGCAACTCGCCGGCGTCGGCCAGGTCGGACTTGGTGAGGCACAGCAGCGGCTCGATGTCGGCGTCGAACGCGGCCACCAGGATGCGGTCGATCATGCGCGGGCGCGGCGGCGGCTCGGCGAGGGCGGTGACGATGACGAGCTGGTCGGCGTTGGCGACGACGGGCCGCTCGATGCCGTCGGTGTCGTCGGTGTCGTCGGCCGAGCGGCGCAGCATCGAGGTGCGCGGCTCGACCCGGACGATGCGGGCCAGGGCGTCGGGGGCGCCCGAGACGTCGCCGACGATGGCCACCCGGTCGCCGACCACGATGCCCTTGCGGCCCAGCTCGCGGGCCTTCATCGCGACCACGAGGCGTCTGGCGGCCGTCCGCTTCTTGCGGTTGCCGCGGTCGGGGGACTCGACCAGGGAGGTATAGCGGCCACGGTCGACCGCGACGACGAAGCCCTCGACGGCGTCGTCGTGGGCAGGACGGATCCGGGTCCTCGGCCGGGAGCCCTTGCCCGGCCTGACCCTGACGTCGTCCTCGTCGTACTCCCGCTTCCTCAGCGGTCTTCGCCCCCCAGCATCTCCCCCCACATCCGAGTGAACTCGGGAAGGGTTTTACCCGTTGTGGAGATGTTCTCCACTTGGACGCCGCTCACGGCCAGGCCGATGACGGCGCCGGCCGTGGCCATCCGGTGGTCGGCGTAGCTGTGGAAGACGCCGCCGTGCAGCGGGCGCGGCCGGATGATCAGGCCGTCGTAGGTCTCCTCCGCGTCGCCGCCCAGGCGGTTGATCTCGTTGACGAGCGCGGCGAGCCGGTCGGTCTCGTGTCCGCGCAGGTGCGCGATGCCCCGGATGCGGCTCGGCGAGGTCGCCAGCGCGGCCAGGGCGGCGATCGTGGGCGTCAGCTCGCCGACATCGCGCAGGTTGGCGTCGAGCCCCCGGATCGGCCCGCCGCCGGTGACGACGAGGTCGGCGGAGGCGGCGGTGGTGTTCGTGAGGGCGACGCCCGCGCCCATCAGAGTCAGCAGGCGGCGGAGCTCGTCGCCGGGCTGCGTGGTGGACAGCGGCCAGCCGGGGACGGTGACGCTGCCGCCGGCGACCATCGCGGCCGCCAGGAAGGGGGCGGCGTTGGACAGGTCGGGCTCGACCGTGAACTCGCGGGCGGCGATCGGGCCGGGCGCGACGCGCCACACGTCCGGCTCGGAGTCGTCGACGGCGACGCCGACCTCTCGAAGCATCTGGACGGTCATCCGGATGTGCGGCTGCGAGGGGATCGGCGGCCCGTCGTGCCTGATCGTGACGCCCTTCTCGAACCGGGCGGCGGCGAGCATCAGGCCGGAGACGAACTGCGACGAGCCGGACGCGTCGATCGTCACCTCGCCGCCGGAGACCGGCCCGTGGATGGTGAACGGCAGGGCGTCGTTGTCGATCCGGGCGCCCAGCGCGCGCAGCGCGTCGAGTATCGGGCCCATCGGACGCTTGCGGGCGTGTTCGTCGCCGTCGAAGAAGACCGGGCCGTCCGACATGGCCGCCAGCGGCGGGACGAACCGCATCACGGTGCCCGCGAGACCCACGTCGATCCGGGCGCCGTCGGCGACCGGGCCGGGCGTGACGTGCCAGTCGACGCTCTCCGACGTCTCGGCGATCGGCTCGAAGACGGCGCCCAGCGCCCTCAGCGCGGCGACCATGAGGTCGGCGTCGCGGCTGCGCAGCGCTCGGCGCACGACGCCGGGACCGTCGGCGAGGGCGGCCAGCGGCAGGGCGCGGTTGGTGACCGACTTGGATCCGGGCAGGCGGACGGTCGCCGTGATCGGGGCGGTCGCGACCGGGGCCGGCCAGTGCTCAGCGGACATGGTCAAAGCCTACTCGCTGGGGGGAACCCGGCCGCTCAGCCCGGGACCAGGACGGCGCGGCCCTGGATCTCCCCCCGCCGGAGGCGGTCCAGGACGGTCTGCGCCTCGGACAGGGGGTGGCGCTCGGCACGGACCCTGATGCGGCCCTGCCGGGCCAGGGCCACCACCTCGTGCAGGTCGCGCCGCGTCCCCGCGTACGGCGTGGACAGGGTCGCGCCCCAGGGCAGGCCCGCAGCGGAGCCGTCCGCGGTGAACGGGATCGAGCCGCCCGCGAGGCCCACCGCGGACAGGTGACCGTACGAGCCGACGATCGAGGCGGCCAGCCGCAGCGTGGGCTCCGTGCCGACGAAGTCGAGCACCAGGTCGGCCCCCACCCCCGAGGTGAGGTCCAGGACGCGGGCGGCGGCGTCGGCGTCGGACGGGACGGCCGCGTCGGCGCCGTAGCCTTCGGCGGCCGCGAGCTTGGCGGGGTCCACGTCCACGGCGACGATCCGGCTGCCGGTGATCGCGCGCAGGATCTGCACCGCCATGTGACCGAGCCCGCCGACGCCGATCACCACGGCGGTCGCCGACGGGGTGAGGAGGGGCAGGGCGCGGGAGACCACGTGGTACGGCGTGAGCGCGGCGTCGGCCAGCGGGGCGGAGTCGACGGGGTCGAGGTCGCCCAAGGGGACGAGGAACCTGGCGGGGACGAGGAGGTAGTCGGCCATCGCGCCGGGATGTCCGAGGCCGGGGCCGGGGACGATGCGCCGGGCGAAGCGTTCGCAGGCGTTGTCCGTGCCGTCCGCGCAGCGGCGGCACAGGCCGCAGCCCCACGCGATGTAGGCGAGCGCGTGCTGGCCGATCTCCCAGCCGGTGACGCCGGGACCGAGGGCGGCGATCCGTCCCGCCGGCTCGTGGCCGAGCGTCATCGGGTACGGCATCCCGTCCGTGTGGAGCAGGTGCAGGTCGGAGTGGCAGACACCGGATCCGGTGATCTGGAGGAGGATCTCGCCGGGGCCCGGCTCCGGTACGTCCACGTCGCGGAGCTCGGCCTTGTGGGGGGCGACGAGCTGGAAGGCCTTCATGGGCCGACCCTACCGACCTTGATCCGCGGGCCGAGCGGTGTGACAGGCTGGAGGTCATGTGCGGTAGATACGCGTCGGCGCGGAAGAAGCACGAGCTGCTGGAGGAGTTCGAGGTCGAACTCGACCCCGAGCCCGACCAGGAGCTTGAGCCCGACTACAACGTGGCGCCGACCAAGCAGGTCTACGCGGTCCTCAGCCGTGTGCCTGAGGAGGCCAAGCGGGCCGTGCGTCAGCTGAGGGTCGTCAAGTGGGGTCTGGTGCCCGTGTGGGCGAAGGACCCGTCGATCGGCTCGCGGATGATCAACGCGCGGGCCGAGACGCTGGCCGAGAAGCCCGCCTACAAGCAGGCGTTCGCCAAGCGCCGGTGCCTGATCCCGGCGGACGGCTACTTCGAGTGGATGCCCGTGGAGGGCGACAAGAAGCGGAAGCAGCCGTACTTCATCCACCCGGAGGACGGCGGGGTGCTGGCGATGGCCGGGCTGTACGAGTTCTGGAAGGACCGGACACGGGCCGACGACGACCCGCTCAAATGGCTGGTCACCTGCACGGTCATCACGACGGACGCCGAGGACGAGCTCGGCCACATCCACGACAGGATGCCGATGATGATCGAGCGCGAGCGCTGGGCCGAGTGGCTCGACCCGACGCTGACCGACACCGAGACGGCCTCGGGCCTGCTGGTGCCCGCGCAGTCGGGGCGGCTGACGGCGTACGCGGTCTCGACCGAGGTCAACAATGTACGGAACAACGGCCCGGACCTCATCAAACCTCTACCTCCAGGTGAAGAAGCCGCTCTCTTCTAGAGAGGTGTAAGAAGCAGTCTTTGCGGGCATCCGGTGAGGAAAGCGATGCATCCGTTCACTCGGTGTCACCGCCGCATTCGCCCCTGAAGCACGCCAGGCGGGACTGCCGGGGAGTCTCGTCGGGCTCCCCACGCCTACCCGGAGGTGCGGATCCGTGGACAGCGCGACCGCTGCTCGTGACCGTCTGAAGACCATGCTGGCCGAGATCGACCGCTCGATCGGGATACTCGCGGGCGAACCCGTGGCCGTCCGCGACCGGTCCTCGGCCGACGCCGGATCCGACCTCACCGACGCCGACCGCGTCCAGGCGATGGTGACCGCCGCCTCCGCCCACCGCCGCGCCGTCGTCGAGGCGCTCGGCCGCGTGGACGACGGCACGTACGGCGAGTGCGTCGACTGCCGCAAACCGGTACCGGAAGGGCGGCTGGAGGCCCGGCCGGAGGCGGCGCGCTGCGTGCAGTGCCAGTCGCGGAAGGAACGCCGCCGCTAGCCCACGGCCTTGCGGGCGCTGGCCACCAGGTGGATGCCGACGGTGTCGTCGTCGTCCGGGTGGGCCTCCAGTTCGGTGCGCACCAGCCAGGCCAGCGACTTGGCGTCGCTGCCCAGCACGTGGTCGACGGTCGAGGGGGACAGCACGGTGCGCGGCCGTACCCACTCGACCTCGAGGCCCGCGCCCATCAGCAGCTCGCGCAACTGGCCGCTGCTGAAGCACCGGGTGATGCCGCCGTCCGGCCAGGGCACCAGCATGACCTCGCCGGTCTGGGTGAGGTGCTTCCACTGCCCCTGCTCGGCCAGGATCGCCATGCCGAGCACCAGCGAGTCGACGCACACGAGCACCCGTCCGCCGGGCCGCAGCACCCGGGCCACGTCGAGCATCGCCGATTCGGCCATCAGCTCGACCGACATCGCCCGCTCCTCGGCCACGACCGCGTCGACGCTCTCGTCGGGCAGGAAGGCGAGGTCGTCGGAGCGCACCTGGCGCACCCTGATGTCGCGCAGCCGGGGCTGCTCGGCCGTACGGCGGAAGTCGACGACCTCGATGACCTTGTGCCCGGCCTGCGCGGCCTGGCCCGACCACCTCCCCCTGCCGCCTGACAGGTCGAGGACGACGGAGGGCCGGCCGGGGAGCCAACCGTTCAGTTGCTCGGCGACGACCGCTCGATAGAAGGTCCAGTACGGCCCGAGTGTCCCCGAGCCGTTGAGTTCCTCGGCCGGAATGGGCAGCACACGCGACTCCTGGGTTCCGGGTTTATGGCTACCAGCCGGTACATAGGTTTTTTCCCCGCACCGGGTTGTTCGTCACCTTCTATCTTGCGGGAACAGACGCGGGCGCGGGTGTGTTGCGACGAGCATGCTCGCTGTTGTTGAAAGTACCGGCCGCGCGGCCGGTCGCCCGCCTGTGGCACCCCGCCCCCGTGACCGGGGATCGGAGGCCGAGCGGGTATCCTCCCCTGAGTACGGTGTCCCGCGACAGTCGGCCACCGGTGATCTTAGGGGGGTGGGTCCGGTGCCCGCGACAGGCACGGAGACTCTGGAGCAGCGCGGTCAGCGGTTCGAGCGCGACGTCATGCCGTACCTTGAGCAGCTCTACTCCGCGGCCCTTCGGATGACCCGGAATCCGGCCGATGCGGAGGACCTGCTCCAGGAGACCTTCGCCAAGGCGTTCGCCTCGTTCCACCAGTTCCAGGAAGGCACGAACCTCAAGGCGTGGCTCTACCGGATCCTGACCAACACCTTCATCAACAGTTACCGCAAGAAGCAGCGTGAGCCGAAGCAGTCAGGAACCGAGGAGATCGAGGACTGGCAGCTCGCGCGCGCCGAGTCCCACACCTCCAGCGGACTCAAGTCCGCCGAGGTCGAGGCGCTCGAACATCTGCCCGACGGTGACATCAAGCAGGCTCTGGCGGCGCTCCCCGAGGAGTTCCGCATCGCGGTCTACCTGGCCGACGTCGAAGGTTTTCCGTACAAGGAGATCGCCGAGATCATGGGCACGCCCATCGGCACGGTGATGTCCAGGCTCCATCGCGGACGAAGGCAGTTGCGAGGGCTTCTCGAGGACTATGCTCGCGAGCGTGGCCTGGTCCCGGCGGAGGGGTCGAAATGAGCTGTGGCAACCCGCACGACACCGACTGTCGCGAGGTGCTGGACAAGGTCTACGCCTATCTCGACGGCGAGTTGGGCGAGGGTGACTGCGTCGACATAAGAGTCCATCTGGACGAGTGCGACCCGTGCCTGCAGGAATACGACCTGGACAAGGTCGTCAAGCAACTGGTGGCCAAGCACTGCGGGTGCGATCCGGTGCCTTCCGACCTGCGTTCCAAAGTGCTCGACCGCATTCAGCAGGTCAGGGCGGAGCTGTCCGACTAAGCTCGTTGCCATGCGCGTGCTGGTCACCGGAGGAGCCGGGTTCATCGGGTCGCATGTCGTCGATCGCCTGCTGGCGGACGGGCACGAGGTGTTCGTCGTCGACGACCTGTCGTCGGGCAGCACGGACAACCTCTCGGCCGCGTTCGACAGCGGGCGCTTCCACTTCCACGAGCTCGACATCCGCGATCCCGGGCTGGGCGCGTTGGTCGTGGAGTGGAAACCGGAGGTCGTCTGCCACCTGGCCGCCCAGATCAGTGTGCGCAGGAGCGTGGCCGACCCGATCCACGACGCCAGGGTCAACGTCGAGGGTACGGCGTGCGTGCTGGGCGCCGCCCGCGAGGGCGGTTCGCGCAAGGTGGTGTTCGCCTCCTCCGTCGCGGTGTACGGCCATCCGCCGGTGATCCCGGTGCCCGGTGACGCGCCCACGGATCCGCGTTCGCCGTACGCGGCCTCGAAGCTGGGCGCGGAGGCGTACCTGTCGAGCTACCGCGCCCTGTACGGGCTGGACTTCACGACGTTGGTCCTGGCCAACGTCTACGGGCCGCGCCAGTCGGCCGCGGGCGAGGCGGGGGTGGTGGCGATCTTCACCGACGCCCTGGTCGACGGCAAGCCCACGGTCCTGTACGGCGACGGCACCCAGACCCGCGACTACGTGTTCGTGGCCGACATCGCCGACGCCTTCGTCGGGGCCTGCGGGTCCGAGGGCGGCGGCAGGCGCTTCAACCTGGGCACCGGCCTGCAGACGACCGACCGCAGGCTGCACTCGATCATCGCCGACGCGGCCGGCGCCAACGACAAGCCGGGGTTCGCGCCGCCGCGTCTGGGTGACCTGCCGGCGATGGCGGTCGACCCGGTGCCCGCCTACGAGGGGCTGGGGTGGCTGCCGCGCACCGAGTTGGGCGAGGGGTTGCGGGCGACGGTCGAGTGGCGCCGGAGTTGCCGCAGGTAGTGGCTTGATTACGCTTTGCTTGCGATTCTCGACTCCGCCCGTTTCCCCACGGTGACTTCTGTAGCGTGATGCACGGATATCGATGTGGAGGACGTGGATGTTGAAGGTCGTCGCCGTCCGGCTGCTCACCGCTCTCATGCCGGTCGCTGCTGTGGTTCTGCTCGTGGCGGGCGGCGGGGAGGCCATGCCGCCTGGGGTGTCGTGGACCTGAGCACCCGATAGGGGCCTCAATGCGTGATCTGTCGTGGCCTGCGAAGGTCTATCTGCTCGCCGTCATCGTGATGGCGGGCGCCCTGTTCGGCAACAGCCTGGCCACCAGGGGCGAACTGGTCGCGGTCGAGAGCCTGGGCATCCTGTTGGTGCTGGCGCTGCTGTTCCTCGTCTGCGAGTCGATGCCGACGTTGCTGAACGTCGAGCAGTTCGCCGTGTCCGTGAGCTTCTCGGCCGCGTTGGCGGCGATCGTGCTCATCGGGCAGGAGGGGGCGGCGCTGGTCGGCCTCACGGCGATGCTCAGCGTGCGGCCGGGGCTGCCGCTGATCAAACGGTTGTTCAACGGCTCGCAGTTCGCGATCTGCGGATATGCCGCCGGCTCCGTCTACGAGGTGCTCGGCGGGGTGTCCGGGGTGCCGAAGGTCAACGCCTTCGACGCGCTGATCGGGCCGTACGCGGCGGCGACGGCGGTGTTCGTGCCGCTCAACATCGTGCTGACGCTCACCATGATCCGGCTGGCCACGCGGGTGGGCAAGGTGGAGATGCCGATCCGGGGTTTCGCGCAGTTCCTGCTGACCTACCTCGGCTATGGGACCTTCGGGCTGCTGGTGGCGGGGCTGTGGGCGACGATCGCGTCGATCTCGGCGGTGCTGGTGCTGCTGCCGCTGTTCGTGGCCCGCTGGGCGTTCGGCCAGTACTACGCCCAGCAGCGCTCCTACGACGCCACCATCGCCGCGCTGTGCCAGGCGGTGGAGACCAAGGACTACTACACCAGAGGCCACTGCACGCGGGTCTCGCTGGCGTCCACGATGATCGCGCAGGAGATCGGCATGGGCGTGGAGCGGTTGCGCGCGATCAGGTACGCGGGCATGCTGCACGATGTCGGCAAGCTCGGCGTGCCCACGAAGGTCCTGCAGAAGGAGGGCGCGCTGACCGAGGAGGAGTTCGCCGCGATCCAGCTCCACCCGATGCGCGGGCTGGAGATCGTGCGCGGCATCGACTTCCTCGACGAGGCGTTCGCCGGGATCATGCACCACCATGAGCGGCACGACGGCAAGGGCTACCCGATGGGCCTGGCGGGCTCTGAGATCCCCGAGTTCGCCCGGGTCATCGCGGTGGCCGACGCGTTCGACTCGATGACGTCCGATCGTTCCTACCGGGGCGCGCGGCCGGTGGAGGTCGCGGTGCGGGAACTGGAACGGGGCGCGGGCACGCAGTTCGACCCGGTGATGGTGGCCGCCTTCATCAGGGCGCTGGAGCAGGAGCCGTGGCAGCCGCCGCGCCGTGTCGACCCGCCGCCTCCGGACGCCAAGCGGATCAAGGACCACGACGATCCGACGATGCCCATCGAAGTGGTGACCGGCCAGTGAGACGCTCGGCCGGCAAAGGGCTGGACTCCGGCCAGTTGCTGCTCATCTGCGCCGCCGGACTGGTCGCGGTCGCGGGGATCGCCTCGACGGCGGCGGTCGGGCTCGACCGGCCGGAGGTGGCGATCGGGTTCGGCGCGCTGATCGCGGCGGGCGAACTGGCGCGGCTGACGATGCCTGGCAACCGGGAGGTGGCGCCGATCGGCGCCGCCGCCGCACTCGGTTACACGCTGCTGCTCGACCTCGCCTCCGACCAGTTGCACCATTCGGCGTTGCAGGTGGTGGCCGTGATCGCGGTGGGCATGGTGGCGGGCGCGCTGCCACATCTGGCGGTCGGGCGCCCGCCGAGGCTGGACGCGATGGCGCGGCGGCTGCTCACGGGCGCGCTGCTGGCCTTCGCCTTCCGGCCGCTGGCCGCGCCGCTGCACGAGTACACGCGGGGCGCGGGCGGCGTGTGGTGGCCCGCGCTGGCGGTGATGGCCGGGCTGATCGCCATCACGCTGGTGGTGGACGTGCTCATCGCGGCGCTGCTGCGGGCCGAGCAGGTGCGCACGGCCTTCCGGGTGGCGGTGCGCGACGAACTGGGGATGGCGTTGCCGCTGGGCGCGGCGGTGGGGGCCTCGGGTGTGCTGCTGGCGCTGGCCTCGCACAGCATGGACCTGGTGGCGCTGGTGGTGTTCGCGGCGCCGCTGCTGGTCACCCAAGTGGCTTTCCGGAAATATGCCGGTATCCGGGCGACCTATCTGCAGACCGTGCGCGCTCTGTCGCGGGTGACCGAGGTCGGCGGGTACGTCGAGCCCGGGCACTCGCGGCGGGTCAGCCGCATGTCGGTGGCGATCGGCCGCGAACTCGGGATGGCCGAGCCGGAGCTGCTGGAACTGGAGTACGCGGCGCTCATGCACGACATCGGGCAGTTGTCGCTGCGCGACCCGATCCCGGGCGGCGCCACCGTCCTGACGGACCCGGAGCAGGCGCGGCGGATCGCCGAGCTGGGGGCGGAGGTCATCAGCCAGACCGGGGTGCTGCACCGGGTGGCGGACGTGGTGCGCCGCCAGTGCGACCCGATCGACGCCGACCCGCCGCTGTCGAGCCGCATCATCAAGGCGGCCAACGCCTACGACGACCTGGTGGGTGGCTCCAACGACCGCGACCGGGCAAACGCGGCCCTGGAGCGCCTGCGGCTGGGCGGCGGCACGGAGTACGACCCCGCCGCGATCGACGCCCTGTCGCGGGTGGTCGGCCGGTCCGGCGCCCGCCTCTGACCCGTCACGGTCCACCCCCGCCCACCGCCCCGCGCCGCCGCCGCTTCTCCCGGTCGGCGGCCGCTCCTCGGGCGCGCCTGAACCCGCCGTGACGACTCCGCTCTTGCCCTCCCGAGGGCGGACAGGCCGCGGTCATCGACCGAGGCGCGCGAGGAACCTTTCCCGATCGACCGCCATCCGCTCGACGACTCCCCGGCCGACCAGCGTCGAGCGCTCGTGGGCGGTGAAGGTGAAGACCAGCCTGCGGCCGTCGACCTCGGTCAGCTCGGCGACGATCTCGACGTGCGCGCCGATCGGCGTGGCCGCGAGATGGTCGAGTTCGACGCGGGTGCCGACGGTGGTCTGTCCTGGTTCCAGATGTGGTCCGACGGCCTGGACGGTGGCCGTCTCCGCCAGCGCCAGCAGGCGCGGGGTGGCCAGCACGGGGACGTCCCCGCTGCCGATCTTGGCGGCGGTGTCCTCCCGCTCGACCATGATGAGCAGCCGGGACCTGAGGCCGGGGGCGAGCGTCATGCCGTCAGCGTACTGCGATCACCACTGCGCGCCCGCCGGGAACGGCAGGCCGGACGGTGACCGAAGAGAAAACTAGAAACCCGGACAAGATCCTGCATTAACCATCAGGATAGGTTTATACGACATATGGCATTCGAGTGGTGTATGGGGCACGTGGGTCATACACTCTCGAAGTTCCGTGACCTCTGTGTGACCCCGCTGCGACACTGGTGCGCTTTGTTGGGGGTCTGGGGGTCGGGAGAGGCTGGGGGTACCGGGGGGGACATGGCGGCACAAGGGATGATGCTGGCGGGGCGCTATCGCCTCGACACGCGCATCGGGGCCGGAGGCATGGGCGAGGTCTGGCGTGGCGAGGACATCGTGCTCGCCCGGACCGTCGCCGTCAAGGTGCTGCTCCCCGGCCGCATGGACGACCCGGGCTTCCTCGCCCGCTTCCAGGGCGAGGCCCGCGCGATGGCCACCGTCAACCACTCCGGGGTCGTCGACGTCTACGACTACGGCGTCAGCGGCGACACCGTCTACCTGGTGATGAAGTTCGTCGACGGCGAGTCGCTCGACCGGCTGCTGGGACGGCTCGGCCGGATCGCGCCCGAGCCCGCCATGGAGCTCATCGCCCAGGCCGCCTCGGCCCTGCAGGCCGTCCACGACCAGGGCATCGTGCACCGCGACGTCAAGCCGGGCAACCTGCTCGTGCAGCGCGACGGCACGCTGGTGATCACCGACTTCGGCATCGCCCGCTCCGACCTCGCCAACCGCCTCACCGACGCGGGCATGGTGCTCGGCACCGCCGCCTACTGCGCGCCGGAGCAGGCCGAGGGCGCTCCCGTCACCCCGGCCGTCGACATCTACGCCCTCGGCGTCGTCGCCTACGAGTGCCTGGTCGGCCAGCGCCCGTTCGACGGCGACAGCGCCGTCACGATCGCGCTCAAGCACATCCGAGAGGCCCCGCCGCCACTGCCCGCCGACATCCCGCCCGCCGTGCGCGCGCTGGTGGAGAAGGCGCTGTCGAAGGACCCCGCCCGGCGCTTCGCCAGCAGCGGCGAGATGGCCGCCGTCGCCCGGCAGGCCGCTCAGGGACGGCAGGCCATGCCCGAGCTGGCCGCTGCCCCCGTGCCCGCCGCGTTGCCCGAGTCGCCGGCGACCGCGGAACCGGCTCAGCAGCAGAACGACACCACGCCCGTCGTCCCGAACCGCCGCCGCAAGGTCGCGAAGGCCCGCAGCCGTGGCGGGCTGGTGGCCGCCCTCGCCGTGGCCACGGTCCTCGGTGCGGGCGCGGGCGCCATCGCCATCACCAACATGGGGCTGCCGAGCGAAGGGCCCGGGCCCTCACAGCCTCAGGCCGGTGAGGACCCGATCACCGCCGGCGTGACGACCGAGCCCTCGACCCCGACGCCCACCAAGTCGCCTCGGCCCCGTCCGAAGCCCACGGCGTCCACGGAGCCCCCGGTTCGTTCCACCGAGCCGGAGGACGAGCCCGACGACAAGCTCCCCAGCCTCGACCCCGAGCCCACCACGACCACCGAGCGCCCCTCGCCCACGCCCTCCCGCACCAAGGACAAGACGAGTGCGTCGGCGACCCCTGGGCTGAAGAAGGTGCCGAACGTGGTGGACATGCTCTACCCGGAGGCCCGCCAGGTGATCGCGGGCGCCGGGTTCACGGTCAGGTACTACGACGACAGCAACGGGTCGGTGCCGCACCGCTGCCTCAACGTGATCTCCACCACGCCGAAGGCGGGCACCATGCTGGCACCGCGCAAGAGCGTCACCCTCAACCTGGTCGGCTCCCTGACGTGCGCGGCGGAGCCGACGCCGACGCCCACCCCGACGCCGGACCCGTCGGCCGGCGGCACTAAGCCGGCCGGATAGGGCCGGTCGGGTAAGCCCGTCAGATCCCGGTCGTGTTGCGGGGGTAGGCGATCTCCGGGTCCGTCGCGATGTTCACCAGATAGGGCACCCCCGAGTCGAAGGCGCGCCGCAGCGCCGGACCGATCCCGGCGGGCTCGGTCACCAACTCGCCGGCGCCGCCGAGTGCGGTGACCACCTGGTCGTACCGCGTCTGCGGCTGGAGCTCGGCCGCCACGTCGTAGCCGTACAGCAGTTGCATGGGGTGCTTCTCCAGGCCCCAGATGCCGTTGTTGCCACAGATCATGACGACCGGCAGCTTGTGCCGTACCAGCGAGTCGACGTCCATCAGCGAGAATCCGGCGGCGCCGTCGCCGAGCAGCAGCACCACCTGCGACGACGGGCGCGTCAGGCGGGCGGCGATGGCGTAGCCGAGGCCGGTCCCCAGGCAGCCGTACGGCCCCGGGTCCAGCCAGTTGCCCGGCCGGGCGGGCTCGACGTACTTCCCGGCGTAGGAGACGAAGTCGCCGCCGTCGCCGATCACCACCGCGTCGTCGTCGAGCACCTTGTTGAGCTCGCCGTACACCCGCATCGGGTGGATCGGGTCGGCGTCGCTGCCCAGCAGCGCGGCGTCCGAGGCGACGGCCGCCCTCGCGGTGTCGGCCAGGGTGTCCGCCCAGCCCGCGTAACGGGAGGTCTTGACGCCCGCCTCGCCGCAGGCCGCGGACAGCCCCCAGAGCACCAGCGACAGGTCGCCCGCCGCCGACGCCACCGGCTGCATGTGCGTCGTCACCTGGGACGGCGCATCCGCGATGTGCACGACGCGGGCCAGCGGCGCCCCGTCCTTGCCGCCGAACCAGCCGTAGCCGAGGCGGAAGTCGAGCGGAGTGCCGACCACGATCACCAGGTCGGCCTGCCCGAACGCCTTGCCCCTGGCCCGGGTGACCAGCAGCGGATGTCCCGCGGGCAGCAGTCCCCTGCCCTGTCCGTTGAGGACCACCGGCACCTTCCACGACTCGGCGAAGTCGCGGGCGGCCTCCTCGGCGCGGTCCATCCACACGTCGGAGCCGAGCACCAGCACCGGCCGCTCGGCCTCGCCCAGCAGCCGCGCGACGGCGGCCAGGTCGTCGGGGTCCGGCTCCAGCGGGGACGGCGTCTGCGTCCGCACCGTGTGCTCCGGCGACGGGGAGAACAGGTGGTCCATCGCGAAGTCGATGAAGACCGGGCCGCGATGCGGGGCGGTCGCCGTCCTGAAGGCCATCTCGACGTCCTGGCCGATCGAGTCCGGGCCGGTGGCGGTGAAGGCCAGCTTCGTGACGGGCGCCAGCAGCGGTGGGTGGTCGAGCTCCTGCAGCGCGCCGCTGCCCCAGCGGGACTGCGGCGCCCGGCCGCCCATGACGACGACCGGCGAGCCGTTGAAGTGGGCGCTCGCCACCCCGCTCACGCCGTTGGTGATGCCGGGCCCCGCCGTCAGCACGGCCAGGCCCGGCTTCCTGGTGAGCCGGGCCGTGGCCTCGGCGGCGAACACGGCACTCTGCTCGTGGCGTACGTCGAGGATGCGCATCCCCTCGTGCACCGCGCCGTCGTACAGCGGGAACACGTGCGCGCCCGACAGGGTGAACATGGTTTCGACGCCATATGCCTTAGAGACGGCGACTGCGGCGTCGCCGGCGTGCTTCGCGGACTCCATGCGGGGAAACCTACCAACCAGTCACTCAAGTAAACAGATGGTCAGCAGCAGAGCTCCACCCGGCCGGCCGGCGCCTCCGCGAAGATCCTGCGTGAGGAGTGCGACGCGTGTGTCACGTTCACGAAGGTCTTGCGCCCGAGCGCGGTCACGTTGTAGGTGCTGGCCGGCACCCTCACCCGCACCTCGCCCTCGGTGCGCACCACCGCCCGGATGTCGTCCGGCGGCTGGTGGAAGGTCAGGTCGAGGTCGCCCGCGCCGGTCTCGACGTCGGCCCGATCCGCCCGCATTCCCTCGGCGGTGATGCTCCCGGAGCCCGAGCGGGCCCACACGCCGCCGACGATGCCGGAGATGCGGACGTTTCCTGACAGGGAGGTCAGCCGCAGGTTGCCGTACAGGCCGGAGACGCTCAGTTCGCCGCGCCCGGTCTCGGCCACCAGGTCGGTCTCCACGGGGACGGAGATCTGGTAGTCCACGGTGCACCGGGGGTTGTGCTGCTCGACCACGGTGGTGGGCTCCGGGCACTCGGCCCCGAGGTCGAGGGTGGAGGTCAGTGGGTCCCAGTTCTGCGTGAACTTGGGCTGGTCGCGGCTCGACCAGGTCATGCGTCGCTCGACGAAGATCCGCCCGGCCTCGCCGGACACCACGTCCACCGTCACGAACGGGCTGTTCGTCACGACCTTGAGGCTGGAGCCGCTGAACGGGATCGGCTCGTACTCCCTGGACGAGGGCAGGTCGGCGTCGGCGAAGATGGCCACCATCGCCGCCGTGGAGATGACCATGGCGGCGACGGTCGCCACCGACCCGACGACCCGCCACAGCGCCTTCACTGCTGCGTCCTGACCCGCAGGAACCGCAGCACGGCCAGCACCCGCCGGTGGTCGCCCTCCGTCGGCGAAAGGTCGAGCTTGGTGAAGATGTTGCCGATGTGCTTGCCCACCGCGCCCTCGCTCAGCACCAGTTCCTGCCCGATGCCGGCGTTGGAGCGGCCCTCCGCCATCAGCTTGAGCACCTCCTGCTCGCGCGGGGTCAGCCGGTCGAGCGGGTCGCTGTGCCCGCGCAGCAGCAGCTGCGAGACGACCTCCGGGTCGAGTACGGTCCCCCCGGCGGCCACCCGCCGCAGCGCGTCGATGAACTCGGCCACGTCGGCCACCCGGTCCTTCAGCAGGTAACCGACGCTGCCGGTGGCCGACGACAGCAACTGGGCGGCGTAGCGCTCCTCGACGTACTGGGAGAGCACCAGGACCGCGAGGTCGGGCTGCTCACGGCGCAGTACGAGGGCCGCGCGCAATCCCTCGTCGGTGTGGGTCGGCGGCATCCGCACGTCGGTCACGACCAGGTCGGGCCGATGCTTCTCCGCGGCGCGCAACAGGCTCTCCGCCTCGGCCACGGCGGCCACGACCCGCATTCCCGACGACTCCAGGAGCTTGATCAGCCCCTCCTTCAGCAGGACGGAGTCCTCGGCCAGCACTACTCGCACGGTAGCTCCACTTCGATCATCGTCGGCCCGCCCAGCGGGCTGTGTAGTCGCACCGTCCCGTCGACGGCCGCGATGCGCTGGGCCAGTCCGCGCAACCCGGTGCCGCCTTCGAGACTGGCGCCGCCCCGCCCGTCGTCGACCACCGTGATCGTCAGGAGGGCGCCCCTGCGCCGCACCACGACCTCGGCGCCGCTCGCCCGCGCGTGTTTGGCGATGTTGGTCAGTGCCTCGGACACCACGAAGAAGGCGACCGCCTCGATCGTGGGCGAGACCCGTTCGACGAGGTCCACGCGCAGCCGCACCGGGACCGGCGAGCGGGCCGCGATGCCCGACAGGGCCGCGTCCAGGCCCTGGTCGTTGAGCACGGCCGGATGCAGGCCGCGCACGAAGTCGCGCAGCTCCTTCAGGGCCTGCTTGGCCTCCTCGTGCGCCTGCTCGATCGCCTCCTTGGCCGGCGGCGGCAGGTCGGTCAGCGTCGCCCGCGCCAGGCCCAGATTCATCGCCAGGGACACCAGGCGCTGCTGGGCGCCGTCGTGCAGGTCGCGCTCGATGCGGCGGCGTTCGGCGTCCGCCGCGTCGATCACCCCGGCGCGGCTCTCCTGAAGCGTCTCGATGCGCTGGCCCAGCTCGTAGCTGCTGGGGCCGAGCAGGGTCCGTGCCATCGACGACTCCAGCAGCACCATCGCCCTGGCCGCCACCGGCGCGAACAGCAGCAGCACCGCCCCGCCGGCCGTGAAGGCGGCGATCACCGGCGGGTCGCGCAGGTCGAACAGGTTGAACACCGCGTTCGTCGCGTTCACGTGCTGCTGGACGAACGCGGTGATCCCCATCACGCCGCCGCCCCACATCACGCCGACCAGCACCAGCGTGACCAGGCTCAGGAAGGGGGCGGCCAGGTGGAAGCCGATCTGCCGCCACAGCCGCTGGTCCCGCCAGGTGGAGAACGCCGGCGAGGGCGGCAGCCGGTGGTCGATGAACGCCTCGAACCGAGAGCTCTGCACCCGCGTGAAGACCGGCATGCAGCGGCGCAGCAGCGGCGGGGCGAACAACGCCGCCACCGTGAGCACCGCCAGCACGACGGCGACCGGCAGGCCGACGGCGACCAGCGCCGTGTCCAGCCAGGCGCGCCGCGCGTGGCGCAAGAGTTTCATGGCCCCTACGGTACGAACTGCGGGCCGGTGCCCGACAGGGGTCAGGTGGGCGGGCCCCTGGTGGGGTTAGCACCACCGGGGGCCGGGCGTCACAGCGGCGGTACCGACCACCCCCTGGCGCCGAACAGCGGAGCGTGCTCGGCGTTGACGAACAGCCGGTCCTCCGGGGCGGGGACGCGGAAGTAGCTCTGCGGGTGCAGGAGTTCGCGCGCGTCGTCCGACAGGTCGAGGACGTACCGGTCGGGTGCGCGGCGACCGGCCAGGAAGCGCAGCTCGAACGGCAGCAGCGCCAGCGGGTCCTGGTGCTCCCAGATGCCGAGTCCCGCCTCACGGGCCTGACGGACGGCGGCTCTGGCGCGGCCGAGGGCGCCCGCCTCGGCGACGGCGCGGGCGCTGCCCGGCTCCGGCACCGCCTCGGCCACGCTGCCCTTCTGGCGGGCGAACGGGTCCACGTTCGGCCAGATGAAGTACGGCGCCACGTGCCCGGCCGCCAGTAACCGCTCGTTGTAGGGGGCGGGGCGAGGCGGGTCGCGCTGGTCGCGGTTGACGTAGCAGAGCAGGCGACCGTACCTGTCGAGGATCTCGTGGGCGAAGGCCAGCCGGAGCTTGAAGGTCTCCTCCGTGAGGCCCTGTTCGGCGAGGTCGGCGGAGATCATGTCCTTGAGCGCCCTGGTGGACGGCGCCGCGTGGCGGGCGTGGTTGGCGGCGGCGGAGGCGCCCACCTTGGTCAGCAGGTGGGTGTGCAGCGCGGTGCGCAGCGTCAGCGGCGGGTAGCCGGCCGCGAACGGGTCGGTCAGGAAGTCCGTCCAGGCCGGGTGTTCGATCTTGACGAACCCCTTCGGATGGTCGGGGAAGGCGGGACTGCGCGGCAGCGTGAAGCTGACCTCGGGGGCGTCGACGCCGAGCATGCGCACGCCGAAGTTGCCGTCGGCGGCGATGTTGATCGTGTCGCCGTCGTGCACGATCTTCTCGACCGGCTGGGCCCTGCCGTTCTTGGACCTGGCGAGAAGGGCGTGGCCGATGGTGATGCCGGGAACCGGTTGTTCGATCGCCTTTGCCATACCTGCACGATCCACCGTCGCGGGCGTTCCCGCCAGGGGTCACCGGCCGGGTGCGAACGTGCGCCGGAAGCGGGCGGGGTCGAAGGTGCCGCCCAGCACGGGCGCCAGCCCTTCGCGGGCCAGCATGAGGAAGTCGGGGCTCGCGGCGGCGTTCGCGGGCAGGGCGCCCGCGAGGGGGCGGGTGGAGAGCATCTCCAGGTCGGTGACGTTGCTGCGGTCGTCGAGCCCGGGATCTCGCGGCCAGCAGCCGATGACCAGCCCGGCCAGGTCGAGGCCGCGGTGGGCGAGCGCTTCGAGGGTGAGTGCGGTGTGGTTGAGGGTGCCGAGCCCCGGCCTGGTGACGACGAGGACCTGGGCCGACAGCAGGCGGGCGAGGTCGGCGAGGGTGGCGCCCTCCTCGTCGAAGCGGACGAGCAGGCCGCCCGCGCCCTCGACGAGCACCAGGCGGTTGGTCTCGGAGAGTTCCCTGATGCGGACGGCGGCCTCGGGGATCGACAGCGGGGGCAGGTCCGCGTGGCGGGCGGCGGCGGCGGGGGAGAGGGGGGCGGGGTAGCGGGCGAACTCGAAGGTGGTCGTCACGCCGGCGAGGCGGATGATCTCGTCGAGGTCGCCGGGCTCGGTGGGGGCGACGCCGGTCTGCGCGGGTTTGACCACCGCGACGGAGGCGCCTCTGTCGCGGGCGAGCGCCGCGACCGCCGCCGTCACGACGGTTTTGCCGACGCCGGTGTCCGTGCCCGTCACCACCACCACGCTCACCCGTCCCACGGTATCCGTTCGTGGTGGTCGGTGCTCGCATCCATCCGTTACGGCAGGCCGCCCGACCCCCGCCCGCCGTCGCCGCCGCCCGGCCTCCCCGGCGCCCCTCCTCTGCCACACGTCCCGCCGTGACGACGCCCCGGACCCGCCTCCGTGGTTCCCCTCCAGGGGCTTACCAGGCGGCGTCGCGGTGGGGTGGGCGTCCGGGGAGTGGCGCCGGAGAGGCCGTGAGCGGAGGACGGAGGGCGGTGGTGAGGGGTGGCTTGCCGTGACGGATGGGTGGGAGGTTTCAGGGGCGGCGCAGGCGGGTGACGAACTTGTAGCGGTCGCCTCGGTAGAGGGATTGGGCCCATTCGACCGGATTGCCGTCGGCGTCGAAGGCGTGCCGGGTGAGCAGCAGCATCGGCAGCCCGACGTCCACCCCCAGCGCCTTGGCGTCGTACGGCGTCGCCAGCACCGTCTCGATGATCTCCTCGGCGTCCGTCAGCCGCACGTTGTAGGCGTTGTGCAGGGTCTCGTACAGCGACGAGTGCACCTCCAGCTCCCTGCGCAGCCGGGGGAAGCGCCGCGCCGACAGATGGGTGGTGTCGATCGAGACCGGCTCCCCGTTGGCCAGGCGCAGCCGGTGGATGCGCAGGACGCGCCCGCCCGGGTTGATGGCCAGGCGGCGGGCCAGCGCCTCGTCCGCCGTGATGTACCCGATTTCCAGGATCTTGGTGTCCGGTTCGAGCCCGGCCGTCCGCAGGTCGCCGATGTAGGAGGTCAGTTGCAGCACCTGCGCCACCTTGGGCTGGGCCACGAAGGTGCCCTTGCCCTGGATGCGCAGCAGCCGCCCCTCGACGACGAGTTCGGTCAGCGCCTGCCGGACGGTGGTCCGCGAGGTCTCGAACCGCACGGCCAGCGCCCGCTCGGGCGGCAGTGCGGTGCCCGCCGGCAGGCTCTTGGTGAGTTCGAGCAGGCTGCGCTTGACCTCGTAGTACTTGGGCACGCGGGGCGCGTCCTCGGTCACGCTCTCACCTTCACTTCTGCCACGGCGGTGAGGGCGTGTCTGATCACCGCGAGATCATCGGAACTCAGATTGGCCCGAGCGGTCAACCGCAGGCAAGAACGGCCACGGGGTACGGACGGCGGACGGAAGCATCCGACGCGCACACCGTGCTCCGCGCAGGTCGCCGCGGCCGCCAGGGCGGCCTCGGGGGCGCCGAGAACCACCGGCACCACTGCTCCCGCGGGCTCGCTCGTCTCCAGGCCGAGTGCGCGGGCCGCCGAGGCCAGCTCCCTCGCTCTGGCGCGGGCGGTTCCCGGCAGCTCAGGCTGACTGAGAAGGATATCCACAGCGGCCAGCGCGGCGGCAACGCAGGCGGGCGCGAGGCCGGTGTCGAAGATGAAGGGCCTGCCGGTGTCGACCAACGTCTCGATCACCTCCGGCGTGCCAAGCACCGCTCCGCCTTGGGATCCGAGCGCTTTGGACAGTGTGACGGTTCTCACAATGTGAGATTCCCGAAATAGCGCGGTTGACTGCTCCGAAACCGGTCCGGCTAACTCTTTCGCCGCCCAGACCGCGCCTCTGCCGCCCTCGCCCACCACGCCCAGCGCGTGGGCCTCGTCGACGACCAGCAGGGCGTCGTGCCGGGCCGCGGCCTCGGCCAGCGCGGCCACGTCCGCGAGGTCGCCGGCCACGGAGAACACCGCGTCGGTGACCACCACCGCGCGCTCCTCCGTCCGCGCGGCGAGGGCCTTCTCGACGGCGGCCACGTCCCCGTGCGGGGTCACCGCCACCCGCGCTCTGGACAGGCGGCAGGCATCGGCGATCGACGCGTGGTTGCCCGCGTCCGAAACGACCAGCCCGTCTCTCGCCAGCGTCCCCACGGCCGCCAGATTCGCCATGTACCCGGAGGAGAAGACCAGGGCCCGCTCCGCGCCGCAGAAGGCCGCCAGCGCGGCCTCCAGGTCGCCGTGCAGCCGCGTGGAGCCCGTCACCAGCCGTGAACCCGTGGAACCGGCTCCCCAGGTCCGCAGCGCCGCCACGGCGGCCTCGACGACGCGTGGGTCGCGGGCCAGGCCGAGATAGTCGTTGGAGGCGAGGTCGAGCAGGTCGTCGTCGGGCGGTCGGGGGCGCAGGGTCCGCCTGAGCCCGGCGGCCTCGCGCTCCTGAGCGGCTGCGCGCAGCTCTGCCAGCGGATTCATGAGCGAATTTAACCAGCAGCCCCGCCGCTCACACCTGTCCGCCCTTCCCCGCCGCACCCGCCGTGAGGGGAGGGGGCGGTTTGGATGATGCGGGGGCGAGCGCGCATGATGCACTCGTGCCGACACTCAGCGACCTGGTCGCTCGCCATACCGCACTCGACGAGGCGGATCTCGACTGGCTGTACTCCCTCGTGTCCGACTGGCAGTTGCTGGCCGACCTGTCGTTCGCCGACCTCATCCTGTGGACGCCGCTGCTGGAGGGACGCGGCTGGATCGCCATCGCGCAGATGCGGCCGACCACCGGACCGACCGTCTACCACGACGACGTCGTCGGCACGGTCGTCGGCAAGGGCGAGCGGCAGCTCATCGACACCGCCTGGAACGAGCGGCGCATCTGCCGCGAGGGCGACCCGGACTGGTCGACCGGCGTGCCGGTCCGTGAGGAGACCATCCCGGTCCGCCGTACGCTGCCGGACGGCGAGGGCCGCTTCCTCGGCGTCATCCAGCGCTCGACGAACCTGTCGTCGGCCCGCACCCCCTCCCGCCTGGAGCTCACCTACCTCCAGAGCGCCTCCGACCTGGCCCAGATGGTGGCGGAGGGCCGCTTCCCGTTCTCCGGCGACGAGCCGATCCTGGTACGTTCCCCGCGCGTCGGCGACGGCCTGCTCCGCCTCGACCGGGCGGGTCGCGTCACGTACGCCTCGCCCAACGCGCTGTCGGCCTACCGCCGCCTCGGCCTCCACGCCGACCTCGTGGGGGCGGAACTCGGGCGGGTGACCGCGACGCTCTGCTACTCGGACGAGCCGATCAACGAGGACCTGATGATCGTGGCCAGCGGGCGGGCGGCCAAGGAGACCGAGGTCGAGTCCGGCGGCACGATCGTGCAGTTGCGCGCGATCCCGCTGATCGTGGGCGGCGGGCGCATCGGGGCACTGGTGCTGATCCGCGACGTCACCGAACTGCGCCGCCGCGAGCGCGAGCTGATGACCAAGGACGCCACGATCAGGGAGATCCACCACCGGGTCAAGAACAATCTGCAGACGGTCGCCGCGCTGCTGCGCCTGCAGGCGCGCAGACTGCAGCTGCCCGAGGGGCGGGAGGCCCTGGAGGAGGCGGTACGGCGGGTCGGCTCGATCGCGATCGTGCACGAGACGCTCTCGCACGCCCCCGAGGAGTTCGTGGACTTCGACGACATCGCCGACCGGGTGATCGCGATGGCGGGCGAGGTGTCGGCGCCGGAGGCGGCGGTCACGCCGCGCCGGGTGGGCGAGTTCGGCGTACTGCCCTCGCTGATCGCGACCCCGCTGGCGATGGCGCTCACCGAGCTGCTGCAGAACGCGCTGCAGCACGGTCGCCCGAAGCGGCTGCAGGTGGTGGTGGAGGCCAAACAGGACCGGCTGAACGTGCTGGTCTGGGACGACGGCCTGGGGCTGCCCCCCGACTTCGACGCGGAGAACGCCACCAGCCTCGGCCTGCAGATCGTCCGCACGCTGGTGGTGGGGGAGCTGTCGGGCAAGCTCGCGATCAGCCCCAGGCCGGGCGGCGGCACCGAGGCCGCACTCTCGATTCCGCTGCCCACGACCTGAGATTCCGCTGCCCACGACCTGAGCCGAGACGCACTTGGCCGCCCAAGGGACTTGGGCGGCCAAGAACGTGTGCGAGCCCCCGCCGCATGAGCGCGGTGAACCCGCAGTATGATCTGAATGTAATGATCTACAGGGCTGCGCGGGCACGGGTGCGGGCCGAACGGCGCTTCAGAGCGCGGCGTTCGTCCTCGCTGAGACCGCCCCACACGCCGGCGTCCTGCCCGGACTCCAGCGCCCACTTCAGGCATTTCTCGACGGCGGAGCAGGAACGGCAGACCTGCTTGGCCTCCTCGATCTGCATGAGCGCGGGGCCGGTGTTGCCGATCGGGAAGAACAGCTCGGGGTCCACGTCACGGCAGGCAGCTCGGTGGCGCCAGTCCATGCGTCACTCCTTAGTGGATGGAGCCTCTGGTCGACTCCGTGCGGCTAGTACTTTGTGAAGAGATTCACTAACGCGCGCGAACAGTTTCCCGAATCCTTGGACTCAGGGGTGTCCGCTGACCATCGGATGGGCCTTTTCGGGGTTGGTTAAAGGTCCTACGTTCCGATGTCAGTCCTGAGCCTTTCAGCCACGCTGAGTGCACGCAAGAGGGTTGGCGCGAAGTTTTGGCGGATATGGATGTCGGATGCGTCACACAATGACCGAATGTAACCGTCTAGACCAGAACTTGTAACGCGTCCGGTGTGGCCCGGAATGTGATGGACTCGCATTCGCCCAGGTAGTCACCGTCGAGCTGGAAGGCCACAGGACGCTCTGCGGAGATCGTGAACTCGGGCTCGTCGTGCAGCTGAACGAGGTTCCGCCCGGACGGAAGGCCGTCACTCTGCGTGAGGATCTGCCGGATCAGCGCCGTCATCGCCGGCAGTCCCATCCGGCGCAGCCCGAGCAGGTCGAGCCCGGTCTCGAAACTGGCCCACGGGGTGGGCGAGACGGGGTGGCTGCCGACATACGTCCAGGGTGAGGTGTTGGAGACGATCGCCATGAAGACCCCTTCGGCCGGCGTGAAGCCGGGGCCGCTGACGGTCATCGAGGGCCTGCGCTTGTCGGTGATGAGGTAGTGCCGGAGGGCGGTGTTCACATACCGTGCCGGGGTAGCCTTCCTGCCCGCCCCGCGCAGGCCCTCCACGGCCCGCACGACCTCGGCGTCGTAGCCCAGGCCCGAGCAGAAGGTGAAGTAGCGGCTCTGGTCCTCCCACAGTGCCCGCCCCAGCCCCACCGACCGGCTGCGGCCCTCGTGCAGCGCCTCCAGCACCGCGCCGGTCGCCTCGACCGGGTCGTTGGGCAGGCCGAGCGCACGGGCGAAGACGTTGGCGCTGCCACCCGGGATCACGATCAGCGCGGGACGCTCCGAGGCGTCCGTCACGCCGCCGTCGACAGCGGTGAGCAGGCCGTTGACGGCCTCGTTGACCGTGCCGTCGCCACCGAGCACGGCCACGGCGTCATAGCCTCTGGCTCGCGCGGTGCTCGCGAGAGCCGCGGCGTGGCCTCGGTAACCGGTCTCCTCGACGGTCAGGTCCACGGCGGCGCCGAGCGCCCGGATGAGCACGTCTCGGGTCCGCGGGTTCGTGGTGGTGGCCTTCGGATTGACCAGCAACATCGCACGCACCACCCCAGCCTAGCCGACCGGATTGTGGTCGTTGCGTATCCTTTGTCGCGCTCTTTACGGAACCCGGCGGCCGGTACGGCGTCGCGGCGGGAGGGGGAGCGGGGGAGGAGCGTCACCCTGGAAGGTCGTCGGGTGTCGCGGTGGGCGGGGGCGTGGGGGCTGTGCCGTGACTTTGACCGGGAGCTCCGAAGGAGCGAGCGCGCGGGCACTGATAAGGGGAGATAAGGTGATGGGCGTGAGGCGGCCTGGGACACTGTTGGCGGGAGCGGCGATCGTCGCGCTGGAGGGCCTGGTGGCCCTGGCGCTGAGCCTGTACTTCGCGTTCGGCACCATCACCGGCTCGGCGGGCAACCTGACCATGGCCGTCGCCGAGATCGTGTTCTTCGCCGCCGTCGGCGCCGGGCTGCTGTGGGTCGCCTGGGGCGGGCTGCTCAAGCTGGAACGCTGGGGGAGGGCGCCCAGCGTGATCACCCAGCTCTTCATGCTCCCCATCGGGTACACGATGTTCCAGAACGACCTGCCTGCCATCGGCGCCCCGCTCGTGGCGGTCGCCCTGGCCGGCCTCGGGGTGTTGCTGGCGCCCCCCACCACACAGGCTTTGTACGACCAGGACGCCTAGTCCTCCGCCGTCAGCCCCTCGCGCAACTGGGCCAGGGTCCTGGCCAGCAGCCGTGAGACGTGCATCTGCGAGATGCCCAGCTCGGTGGCGATCTGCGACTGTGTCATGTTGCCGAAGAACCGCAGCAGCAGGATGCGCTTCTCGCGCGGCGGCAGCCGTTCGAGCAGCGGCTTGAGCGACTCGCGGTATTCGACCCCTTCGAGTGACTCGTCCACGATGCCGAGCGAGTCGGACACGGCGGGCGCGTCGTCGTCGCCCGAGTCGGGGGCGTCGAGCGAGACCGTGGAGTAGGCGTTGGCCGACTCCAGTCCTTCGAGCACCTCCTCCTCGGTCATCTTCAGGAAGGCGGCCAGCTCCGCGACCGTGGGCGCGCGGCCCTCACGCTGCGACAGCTCGCTTATCGCCTTCGTCAGCGACAGCTTCAGCTCCTGGAGCCGCCGCGGCACCCTGACCGCCCAGCCCTTGTCGCGGAAGTGCCGCTTGATCTCCCCGACGATCGTGGGTGTCGCGTACGTCGAGAACTCGACACCCCGGCCGAGGTCGAAGCGGTCGATGGACTTGATGAGCCCGATCGTGGCGACCTGGGTGAGGTCGTCGAGCCACTCGCCGCGGTTGCGGAAGCGGCGGGCGAGGTATTCGACCAGGGGAAGGTGAAGCTCGACCAGCTCGTCCCTGATGCGCTGTCGGCGCGGCTCGTCAGGGCCCAGCTCGGCCAGTTCGGCGAAGAGCATCCGGGCCCGGACCCTGTCGGGAACGGCGTGTTCGCTGGTGGCCATGGCTCCAGTCCTTTCCGTCACGCCGGCCTCGCCGTGCCTCGGCGCTTCCGCAGGACGATCGCCATGCGATCGGGAGAGTCTGTCACGGCGTCGACGTCGTCGGCGAGCGCGGTGAGCACCATCCACGCGAAGTCGTCGCGCTTGGGCGCGGAGGTGCCGACGGTCGCGACCTCGACACTGACCTGCATCTCCTGCCCGGACAGCTCGAACTCGGCCGTGAGGTCGGTGCCGGGCACCGCCTCGCTCAGCAGCATGGCGCACGCCTCGTCGACCGCGATCCGTAGATCCTCGATCTCGTCGAGCGTGAAGTCCAGCCGTGCGGCCAGCCCGGCGGTGGCCGTGCGCAGCACGGACAGATAGGCGCTCGCAGCGGGGAGCCTGATGCTCACCACGTCGCGGATGCCTGCCACGCCTTCCGCTCGCATCTCGGTTTCCTCGGTCACGATCCTCCCTGGTTCAGATCCGAACGCTTGGATACGACGTTAGCTTCGGCGCTGACAGCAACTTACCGCCCTTGGGCGACCGTTGGCGGAATCAGACTCACCCTCAACCGAAAAGGCTCTGTGCGGACTTCACCACACAGAGCCTTAAAGGCCGAATTATGCGGCCTTGGTCTCCCAGAAGATCTTGGAGATCTCGTCGATCTTGCCGAGCAGCTCGTCGGCCTTGGTCACCTCGACCGTGCCCTTGCCGCCGGCGGCGCCCGCCAGCTTCGTGGCCTCCCAGAAGAGCTGGTGCAGCTGCGGGTACTGCTCCAGGTGCGGCGGCTTGAAGTAGTCGGTCCACAGCACCCACAGGTGGTGCTTGACCAGCTCGGCCCGCTCCTCCTTGATGCTGAGCGCGCGGGAGCGGAAGACCGGGTCCTCGTTGCCTGCGTACTTCTCCATGATGGCCTTGACAGACTCTGCCTCGATGCGGGCCTGCGCGGGGTCGTAGACGCCGCAGGGCAGGTCGCAGTGCGCCGAGGCGACATGCTTGGGTCGAAGCAGTCGTGCGAGCATCAGAAAATCCTTCCTTGATGCTGAAATCAGCTTGGTCCATCACCGACCTTACTCGGGTCGGAACACCCGGGGATGAGGGGGTCACGGCCCATGAGGGTGCGTGTCGAAGGCGACTCCATGCGGCCCGCGCTGCGCCCGGGCGACTGGCTGCTGGTCAGACGGGGTGCGCGGGTTCAGCCGGGCGATCTCGTCGTCGCCAGGCTACCCGGCGAGCCCTCTCAGCTCATCGTGAAACGCGCTCAATGGCACGGCGCGGAGGGCTGGTGGCTGGAGAGCGACAACCAGCGCGCCCCGGGGCGGCGCGACAGCTGGGACTTCGGCCCGGTCCACGACATCGTCGGGCGCGTCGTGCTGCGCTACTGGCCGCTGGTACGGCGGCGCCGCCGCTAGAACGGCGCCGGCGTACCAGCTCAGCCCTCCGGGTGGAGCACCCGGCGCAGGAAGGCCCGCGTCCGCTCGTGCTGCGGATCGCCGATGACCTGCGACGGCGGCCCGTCCTCGACGATGACGCCGCCGTCCATGAAGACCACCCGGTCGGCCACGTCGCGGGCGAAGCCCATCTCGTGGGTGACGACCAGCATGGTCATGCCCTCCTCCGCCAGCTTGCGCATGACGGTGAGCACGTCGCCGACCAACTCGGGGTCGAGGGCGCTCGTGGGCTCGTCGAACAGCATCAGGTCCGGGTTCATCGCCAGGGCCCGCGCGATCGCCACCCGCTGCTGCTGACCGCCCGACAACTGGGCCGGGCGGGCGTCGCACTTGGCGCCGACGCCCACCTTCTCCAGATTCTCCCTGGCGACGACCTCGGCCTCCTTGCGGCCGCGCTTCAGGACCCGCTGCTGGGCGATCATCACGTTCTGCAGCGCGCTCATGTGCGGGAACAGGTTGAACTGCTGGAAGACCATGCCGATGCGGCGCCGTACGGCGTCGATGTCCACGTCGGGGTCGGTGATCTCCACGCCCTCGACGAACACCCTGCCCCGCGTCGGCGTCTCCAGCAGGTTCACGCAGCGCAGCAACGTCGACTTGCCGGAGCCGGAGGGCCCGATCACGCAGACGACCTGGCCGGGCTCGACGGTGAAGTCGATGCCCTTCAGCACCTCGTTGTTCCCGAAGTGCTTGTGCAGGTCCCTGACGTCGATGGCGTGGGTCATCGCTTCTCCAACCTGGTCGCGAGGTACCCCAAGGGGATCGTGACGATCAGGTACGTCACACCGGCGACCATGATGGGCGTGGCGTTGGCGTACTGCGAGGCCAGGTCGTTGCCGAACTTGGCCAGCTCGACGTACTCGGCCGACACCCCGAGGAACAGCACCAGCGAGGAGTCCTTGAGCAGGGCGACGAACTGGTTGGTCGTCGGTGGGATGACCATACGGATCGCCTGCGGGATCACCACGGTGACCAGCGCGCGGCCCGAGGACATGCCGAGCGACCTCGCCGCCTCCGTCTGCCCCTTCGGCACGGCCTGCAGTCCCGCCCTGAACACCTCCGCCATGTAGGCGGAGCCGACCAGGCCGAGGCCCAGGATGCCCTGGCCGTACGTGCCGCCGGGCACCTCGAAGCCGGGCAGTGCCAGGGGCAGGAAGGTGATCATGAGGAAGATGAGCAGCGCGGGCAGGCCCCGGAAGATCTCGATGTAGACGATCGCGATCCACCGGTACGGCTTCACCGAGGACAGCCGCATCAGGGCCAGCAGCAGACCGAACACGAAGCTGACGGCGAATCCGCCGACGGCGTAGACGATCGTGTTCTTCAGCGCGATCGTGAACAGGTCGGGCAGCGCCTTCTCCGCCACGTCGAGCTTGGCGAAGTTCTGCGCCAGGCTCGGCCAGTCGGCGTAGAAGAAGAACGCGACGACCGCGGCGACCAGGAGGGCGTACTGGATGCTCCGGCTGATCCGCTGCTTCTTTCGGGGGCTGAGACCGGACCCGCGCGGGGCGGGCCGGGCCTCAGCCGTCCTGGGCTGGTCGGCCATCGGCTACCCCAGCTCGCCGGGCTTCTTGCCGAACCACTTCACGAAGATCTGCTCATAGGTGCCGTCCTTCTTGGCGGCCTCGATGCTCTCGTTGAGCGTCTTCAGCAGCACCGGGTCCGCGCCCTTCTTCAGGCCGAGGCCGTACTGCTCGCCGGTGTCGAGGCTGGCGATCATCTCGAACTTCTCGGCGATCTCCGGCTTCTTCAGCCAGGTGAGGACGACGGGGAGGTCCTGGACGATCACGTCCTCCTGCCCGGACTGCAGGGCGAGCAGCTCCTTGGCGGAGTCGGCGTACTCCTTGGGGCTGAAGCCCTGCTTCTTGATGTAGTCGAGGCCGGTGGTGCTGGCCTGGGCGCCGAGCTTGAGGCCCTTGGCCTTGACGTCCTCCAGCGACTTGGCGCCGGTGCCCTTCTTGGCCAGCAGGGCCTGCGTGGCGTCGAAGTACGGGACGCTGAAGTCGATATTCTGCTTGCGCTCGTCGGTGATCGTCATGCCGGCGGCGGCGAGGTCGCACTTGCCCGTGGCCATCGCGGCGCCGCTCTTGATGACGGCGAAGTCGATGTCGACGATCTCCTGGGTGACGCCCAGCTTCTTGGCCGCCAGGTCGACGATCTCGACGTCGAACCCGACGATCTTGCCGCTCGGGTCCTTGAACTGGAACGGCTCGTACGGGATGTTCGTGCACGTGGTGAGCTTGCCGGACTTGACCAGCTTGGCGCCGCCGCCATCGGCGGCGGCCGTGCTGCCCGACGAGGCGGTGTCCGTGCCACCCGACTGACCGCCGCAGGCGGACAGCACCAGGGCGGCGGCGATGGCGAGCGCTCCTGCGGCGTAGCCGCGGGGGCGCGAGGACCAGAGGGCCATGGGTGGCCTCCTCATGAGATATGCCATGAAAGTTGGGTTTTGTGAAGTTTAAGTGCAATTTACAGTGTTCTGTCTCCGCGTATTTAACGATGCGTCAACAGAACAGCGTCAGCTACGACACCGCAGCTGTCTCAGCATGTGGCACAATCGAGAAACGGGTGACCCCCGTACCCCTCACGAGGCGGCCGGTAGACGAGAGCGCCCGGCGCATTCGTGTCGTCTCCTTCCGTCCGATGAAACTACAGGGGTCTCTGTGGCCGTCACGCCCGCTTCCACCTCGCTTGAGTCCTTCGACCTCGATCCGGCCTTCGCCCTGCACCGCGGCGGCAAGCTGGAGGTCCGCTCCACGATCCCCGTCCGCGACGCGGACGACCTCTCTCTTGCCTACACACCCGGCGTCGCCCGCGTGTGCAGCGCCATAGCCGACGCCCCCGAACTCGCGGGCGAGTACACCTGGGTCTCCAACCTCGTCGCGGTCGTCTCCGACGGCACCGCCGTACTCGGCCTCGGCGACATCGGCCCGGCCGCCGCCATGCCCGTCATGGAGGGCAAGGCGCTGCTGTTCAAGGAGTTCGCCGGCGTCGACGCCGTGCCGATCTGCCTCGACTGCACCGGTGTCGAGGAGATCATCGAGACCGTCGTCCGGCTGGCGCCGTCCTTCGGCGGCGTCAACCTGGAGGACATCAGCGCCCCGCGCTGCTTCGAGATCGAGGACCGCCTGCGCGACCTGCTCGACATCCCGGTCTTCCACGACGACCAGCACGGCACCGCCATCGTCGTGCTCGCCGCCCTCCAGAACGCCGCCCGCCTCAGCGGCCGCACCCTCGGCGACCTGCGCGCGGTCGTGGCAGGGGCGGGCGCCTCCGGCGTCGCGGTCACCCGCATCCTGCTGGAGGCGGGCATCGGCGAGATCGCCGCCGCCGACTCCAAGGGCCTCATCCACACCGGCCGCGACGACCTCAACCCGGTCAAAGCCGCGCTCGCCCGCGACACCAACCGCGACGGCCGCACCGGCTCCACCGAGCACGCGCTGGCCGGGGCCGACGTCTTCATCGGCCTGTCCGGCTCCACGATCTCCGAGGCGGCCATCGCCTCCATGGCGGACGACGCGATCGTCTTCGCGCTCTCCAACCCCACCCCGGAGATCGCCCCCGAACTCGCCGCCCGCCACGCCGCCGTCGTCGCCACCGGCCGCTCCGACCACCCCAACCAGATCAACAACGTGCTCGCCTTCCCGGGCGTCTTCCGCGGCGCCCTCGACGTGCGGGCCACCATGATCACCGAGAACATGAAGGTGGCCGCCGCCCACGCGCTGGCCGCCGTCGTGGCCGACGAACTGCGCCCCGACTACGTCATCCCGAGCCCGTTCGACGCCCGTGTCGCGCCCGCCGTGATCGCCGCGGTCGCGGCCCAGGCACAGGTCGATGGAGTGGCACGCATCTGACCCTTTTGTTTGGAATCATGGCCGTGTGACATTCATCCTCCCGGGCGCGGTGGCGATCGCCGCCGCGCTCACGTTATCCACCGCCCCCGCTAGTGCCAGCGGGATGAAGACCGTGTACGGCTGGGCCAAGATCTCGGGCGACTCCCACTTCGTGCTCACCCCGGCCAAGGCCGAGGTCGGCGAGATCGGCGAGAGCGGCCTCTCCGGCTGGTCGCTGACCAAGGGCAAGGGCAAGCCGGTCAGGATCGCCTACACAGAGGGCCTCGACTTCCGCCAGATCAACAAGACGTGCGGGAAGCGGGCCGCAGGCTACCCGCACGACACCTACAGCAAGAAGGGGTTCGGCCGCACCAAGTGCGACCCGATCCACCTGTACGAACTGCTGCGGAAGGGCAAGCTCGCGGTCCGGGTGACTTATGACGCCACCGCGCGGCCCATGTCCACCCGCGTCTGGGAGCTCAACCTGCCCTGACCTGGGACGTCGTACGGCGGAGCGGGGGGCCGTGGCTCCGCCGTACCGAAAGTCCTTTGGGAAGACCAGAAAGCTCTTTACTCTTCGTGCTATAAAGGATGCGCTCTGTAAAGAAGGCGGGCGCCGGCTCCTGTGGCGAGGAGAGCTATGGAACGCGAGCCCAACCGACTGCTCCAGCAACTCATCGCGGAGGCAGGCTTCTCCCACAAAGGGCTGGCCAGAAGGCTCAACGACCTCGGGGCGGCACGCGGTACCCCCGGCCTGAAGTACGACCACAGCTCCGTTCTGCGCTGGATCGGTGGTCAGCGGCCGAGAGAACCCGTTCCCTGCCTGCTCACCGAGATCTTCGCGCTCAGACTCGGCCGGCAGGTGACCACCGAAGACCTCGGCATGCCCGCCGGAACCACACCCCTCGATCTCGGCCAGGAGTTCACGCACACGTGGCAGGAGGGGGTCGCGACCGTGACGGCGTTGTGGCGTGCCGATGTGGAAAGGCGCAGGTTCCTGCTCGACTCGACGTTCGCGATAGGAGCGGGCTCCGTCGGAGCGATCCGGTGGCTGACCGCCCCGCAGGAAGGACGGCCGACCGGCACGGGAGGCCGCCGGGTCGGCAAGGCGGACATCGCCGCCATCCACGAGGTGACCCGATCGTTCGGCGAACTCGACAACAGGTTCGGCAGCGGACGCGTCCGCTCCTCGGTGGTGAAATACCTCGACACGGCGGTCTCGCCCCTGCTCAAAGAGGGCTCCTACGACGACTCCACCGGCCGCGAACTGGCCGCCGCCTCGGCCGAGCTCACCCGCCTGGCCGGGTGGATGGCCTACGACCTCGAACAGCACGGCCTCGCCCAGCGCTACCTGATCCAGGCGCTGCGCCTGGCCAGAGGCGCCGCCGACCACGCCCTCGGCGGCGAGATCCTCGCCGGGATGTCCCACCAGGCGATCTACATGGGCCAGTACGCCCACGCCATCGACCTGGCCCGCGCGGCCCAGCTCTCGGCGGAACGTTCCGGCGTGCGCACCCTGCTGGCCTCCTGCCACGTGCTGGAGGCGCACGCGCATGCCGGGCGCGGCGACGGGAAAGCCTGCGGCGCCGCCCTCAACGCGGCCGAGCGGGCCTTCGAGGCGCGCGACGCGGACGCGGAGCCGGAGTGGATCGGCTACTTCGACGAGGCATATCTGTCGGCGAAGTTCTCCCACTGCTTCCGCGACCTCGGCGACGGCGAACGCACGGTGCGTTTCGCGCGGCGCTCGCTCGACATGGACGGGCGGTTCGTGCGCGGGCGCATGTTCAACCTGTCGCTGCTGTCGGCGGGACTGCTGCAGACGGGTGAGCTGGAAGGGGCCTGCGCGGCGGCGGGCGACGCGTTCGGGCTGGCGGGGGAGTTGCAGTCGGCGCGGTCGCAGAGTTACGTCGCCGACCTGCGGCGGCGGCTGGCGCCGTACCGGGACGAACCCCCCGTGCGCAGCCTGCACCTGCACACAACCTAGAGCTGTTACGGCGAAGCCCTCTACGCCCACCCGCCGTCGCGCGCGGGCGGCCTCCAGGGAGACGCTCCTCACCCGAGTGCCGTCCCGCCGCGACGCAGCACCCGTTACTGCCGGACTTCTCCGTCGGCCCCGACGATCGACTTCGTCTCGGCGAAGCCCGCCTTGTCGTAGACCGAGGCGGTCTCGCTGTCGAAGTACGGCGAGCTGACGTAGTCGATCCGCTCGTTGCCGTCCTGGTCGTAGAAGACGCTGGTGACGCCGTTGAGGTAGCCGGCGCGCTTGGCGTTGTCGTACCTGACCAGCCACGGGCCGCCGTCGGCGCCCGGGGTCATCGAGCACCGCAGCGTCTGGTGGGTCTCGACCCGGAACATGTTGGCCTGGACGCGCTTGGTGCCCGTCTTGCCCGAGCACCACTTCGGCGTCACCCCGGTGAACGGCCGGTCGCCGTCGGGGTGCGGCGCGCTCGGGTACCCGAACACCGTCGCCGCCTGGCCCAGCGGCTGGTTCCACGCCAGGCCCTGGCCGCCGACGGTGTCGCCGAGCCGTCCGGCGTCCTTGGCGACGGCGACGTAGTAGCGGTCGCGGAAGTACTTCACCTGCTTGTCCGCCTTGACCCACTGCTTGGTGTAGTAGCGGGTGAGGGTCCAGGCGGTCTCGTTGCCCGCCGAGTCCTTGTCGGCGGCGAGGAAACCGAGCACCTTGCCGTCGGCCTTCTCCCCGGCCAGCTTGCGGTACTCCTCACGGCTGATCGGCGTGGGGCCGACCTGCTCGAACTTCTCGCCGTTCAGGTTGGCGTTCGTGCTCGCCGGGGCGGCGGTGTAGGCGTCCTTGGTGACCTCGACCTTGGTGAGCGTCTTCTCACCGAGGTAGGCGGGGCCGACCTTGTCGGCCGTGTCGAGGGTCTTCGACCAGTACGGCCCCAGCGGTCCGAACTTGTCGAGGCCGGTGTCGAACTCCGCCTTCGTGATCTCCTCGCTCTTCACCTGCTTGTCGCCCTTCCAGCCGGTGAAGTCGGCCTTGGCGACCTCCTTGGCCTTGTCCAGGGAGAAGCCGTTGTGGACGGCGACGAAGGCGTAGTCGCCGTCGTAGTCGTCGTAGGTGTCGAGGTCGTAGTGGGTGAAGGCGTACGCGCCCGCGTACACGCCGAAGGGCGCGCTGCCCTGGTAGTAGGCGGGGATGAACACCCACTTCTGGAAGACGTCCTTGCCCTTCTCGAACACGCAGTGCCCGGCGGTGGCCACGAGGTTGCGGTTGCGGGACTGGACGGAGGTGGCCGAGCACCAGCGGTACCGGCCCGCGCGGTCGACGAAGAAGACCTTGCCGATGGTCTTGGGTACGTTGACGTTCCTTGTCCTGGCGGCGGGCTTGGCGGTGCCGATCGGCTCCACCAGGCTCGGCTTGCTGTCCGGCGTCTTGGCCTGGGTGGTGACGAGCTTCTGGACCTTCTTGGAGTCCCAGTGGTACTGCGTGGCCTTGCGCAGGGCGGCGCCGTTGGCTTCGAGCCAGAAGGCGGCGGCGCTGTAGGCCTCGGCGGGTTTGGCGGCGAGGGGGTCGCTGACCCAGTTCGGCTCCGCAGCGGCGGGGAGGGCGAGGCTGGTGGCGCTCAGGCCGGCGGCGGCTAGGGGGATGAGCAGGCGCTTCACAACAGACTCCACAGGAGTGACAAAGGGGATGTCAGTACCCTATCGGCCTGCCGGTAAGAGATATTTCCGAATTCACCGGAAATATCGGGAAAAAGGCCGAAGGGCCCGGCTGGAAGCCGAGCCCTTCGGGGTGAAGCTGGGTGAACCGGGGTTTGGACCCCCGGTTCGAGGCGTAAGAACTAGCCCGGCAGGTACGTGCCGGAAGCGGCAGCCGAAGCCGCCTTGTAGACCGCAGCGGTCTCGCCGTCGAAGTACGGCGAGGAGATGTGGTCCCAACGCTCGTTCTTGTCGTCGTCGTACAGAACGCTGGTCACGCCGTTGACGTAGCCCATGCGCTTGGCGTTGCTGTACTTCATCAGCCAAGGTCCGCCGTTGTAGCCACCGGTGACGGTGCACTTCAGCGACACGTGCTCCTCGATCTTCAGAGCGGGAACCTTGGTCGCCTTGGAGCCGGTCTTGCCGTAGCACCACTTCGGCGTGACGCCCGTGAAGGGCTTCGAGCCATCGGGGTGCTTGGCGTACGGGTAGCCGAAGGTCCGGACAGTCTGGCCGGTCTTCTGGCTGAAGGCCACACCCTGGCCACCGACGTTGTCACCGAGCTTGCCGAGGTCCTTGAGACCCGTCTGGCCGCCCTCGGTGATGAAGAAGGAGTCCTTGAAGTAACGGGTGCCCTTGCTGACCTTGTACCACTGAACGACGTAGTACTTCCGCAGCCAGTAGCCCTTGGCGTCCTTCTCGACCGCACCGAGGACCTTGCCAGCAGCCTTGTCGTCAAGGGCCTGCTTGTACTCAGCCTCGGTAAGGGCGATCTCGACGACCTTGCCCTGGTCACCGTTCTTCCAGGTCTTGCTGTCCTGCGGGTCCTTCTTCGGGTCGGCAGCACCGTGAACGGCCTTGGTGACCTCGACCTCATCGTCGGTGGCGATAGCACCCTCGACGTTGGAGCCGCCAGCCGGCAACTTGTCGCCGAAGCCCTCGGCGCGGTAGCCAGCGTTGGGGCCGTACTTGTCACGGCCCTCGTCGTACTGCTGCTCGGCAGTCTTGCCGCCGGGGATGTCCTTCAGCTCAACCGACTTGATCTTCTTGTTCGTGCCGGGGTGAGCGTCGTACGCCGACTTCGAGACTTCCTTCTCGGACGCCGAGGTGCTGGTGAACCCAACACCGTTGTACACGGTGACGAACGCGTAGTCGCGGTCGAAGTCCTCGTAGTTCGAGAAGTCGTAGTGGGTGAAGGCCTGCTTGCCCACGTAGATGCCCTGCGGAGCCTTGCCGTCGTAGTACATGGGCACGAAGACCCACTTGTCCATGACGTCGTCGTTGCTACGGACGTCGTAGACGCAGGAACCGGCGGTGGCGACCAGGTTACGGTAGTTACCCTGGATCGAGGTGGCGGAGCACCAGTAAGACTTGCCGTCGCTGCCCTGGAAGAAGACCTTGCCGATCGTCTTCGGGAAGTTGACGTTGTGCGACTTGCTGGTGACGGTCTTGCCGCCGCCGATCGGCTCTACGAGCGACGGCTTGCTGTCCGCAACGTAGCCGCCCTTCTGGACGACCTTCTGGACATCCTTGTGGTCGTAGTAGTACGCCGTCGCCTTCTTCATGGCCTCACCGTTCGAGGCGAGCCAGTAGTTGACGGTCTCCGTCGCGGTCTTGACGTCGGCGGCAAGCGTCGCCGAGTCGATGTCCGGGTCGGCCTGAGCAGAACCGGCCAGGCCGGCAGCCAGCAGACCAGTGGCGAGCAGTGCGCCACCGGCGGGGAGGAGGATGCGCTTCAAGGTAACTCCTTGCGCTGTCGTGGAACGCTTCTTGCGTCCCATGCGTCAGTAAAGGGATGCCTCGAAACATACAGGTTCGATCTTGAGCTCAGGAAGCCGCTTTGGCCTGAAAAGGCGGGACAAGTTGGGCGTGATCGTTCCGTGATGTTTAGACGACGTAAGCGGATGATCAGGACAACCTGCGCCAGCGTGATGTTTCCGCAGATCAACGAAATGATGTTGCGTCTGTGACTCCAGGGGCGTGAGTCGATCATCGTCGCCGCTCGAACTCGCGATGTGATGCAGATCACATGGACTCAATGGCACCGTTCGCGGCCCGCGTGCGTCCAAAGCCCCACAGATTTCCGTCGAGACGGCCGAAGGGCCCGGCGGATGCCGGGCCCTTCGGGTGAATCGGATCAGTGGCAGCTGCGCTGAGCGCGCTCAGCGACTAGAACGCCTTGCCGGACCACACGTTGGCGGCGGCCTTGTAGACGTCACCGGTCTCACCGTCGAAGTACGGCGAGGAGATGTAGTCGACGCGGTCGTTGCCGTCCTGGTCGTTGAAGGTGCTCGTGACACCGTTCACGTAGCCGATGCGCTTGGTGTTGCTGTACTTGAGGAGCCAGGGGCCGCCGTCGGCGCCCTCGGTCATCGCGCACTTGAGCGCGATGTGCTCCTCGATCCGCTTGGCGGCCGAGCCCACGGTCTTCTTGGAGGTCTTGCCGTAGCACCACTTCGGCGTGACGCCGGTGTAGTTCTTGTGGCCGTCGGGGTGGGGAGCCGCCGGGTAGCCGAACACGCGAACGGCCTTGCCCGTGGGCTGGTTCCAGGCGACACCCTGGCCGCCGACGTTGTCACCGAGGCGACCGGCGTCCTTGATGGTGCCCTGTCCACCGGTGACGATGTAGAAGGTGTCGTGGTAGTACCGGGTGGTCTTGGTGACCTTGTACCACTGGACCACGTAGTACTGGGTCAGCCAGTAGCCCTTCTTGCCCTGCCAGACCTTGCCCAGGACCTTGCCCGCGGCCTTGTCGTCGAGAGCCTTCTTGTACTCGGCCTCGGTGAGCGGCTTGAACTTCCTGGAGCCCTGGTCGCCGTTCCTCCAGGTCGTCGCGTCGTCCTTGTTGGCGACCTTGGGGGCGGCCTTCCACTGGGCCTCGGTGACCTCGACACGGTCGACGGTCGGGATGGCCTCCTTGAAGTTGCCGCCCGACGCCTCTTCCGTGGTCGTGGTCTCGGCGCGGTAGCCACCGTTGGGGCCGTAGCGGTCGAGGCCGTCCTTGTACTGCTGCTCGGCGGTCTTGCCGCCGGCGATGTCCTTGAGCTCGGTGGACTTGACCTTCTTGTTGCCCGTGTACGCGTCGTACTCGGACTTGGGAACCTGCTTCTCCTCGACCTTGCTGGAGGACAGCGAGACACCGTTGTAGACGGTGACGAACGCGTAGTCGCGGTCGTAGTCCTCGTAGTTCGAGAAGTCGTAGTGGGTGAAGGCCTGCTTACCCACGTAGATGCCGTAGGGGGCCTTGCCCTGGTAGTAGCCCGGCACGAACACCCACTTGGACATGACGTCCGTGTTGGCCTTCGTGTCGAACACGCAGTGGCCGGCGGTGGCGACCAGGTTCTTGTACTTCGACTGGACGGAGGTGGCCGAGCACCACTTCTTCTCGCCCTTGCCGTTGACGAAGAAGACCTTGCCGATGGTCTTGGGGAAGTTCACGTTGTGTGACTTCGAGGAGGACTTGCTCTCGGCGCCGATCGGAGCCACCGTGCTCGGCTTGCTGTCGGCCGAGTAGCCGCCCTTGCTCTGCAGTTTGGCGACGTCCTTGCCGTCCCAGATGTTGGACTCCTTGGCGGCCTTCAGGGCAGCGCCGTTGTTGTCCGCCCAGAACTCGGCGATCGCCTTGGCCGTGGCCGCGCTCTTCGCCATCGGGTCGGAGGTGACGTCACTGGCGGCCGAGGCGGTGCCGGCGAGGCCGGCGGCCAGCAGGCCGGTAGCCAGGATGGCTCCACCGGCGGGGATGAGGATGCGCTTCAAGGGAACTGCTCCTTGGTCTGTCGTGAGTCGCAACACGCGACCCATGCGTCAGTAAAGGGATAGCAAGGAACATACCCGTGTGATCTTCGCAGGTGAAAGCCGTATCGGCCCATCTGGAAGGCGCCCGTACCTCCGTGATCGTGCTGTTACCAGTCAGGGTTCGTCGCCGACGGTGATCGTAAACACACGTTTTCACTGGCCACGCGGGGCGAGCGAAAAATGGGACGAACGGGTCGCTAGTGCCTGGTGACGCTCGGTGAGCAGTTCAATGTGACGCAGATCACAGGAACCGAATCGACGGGTGGCCACGTCTAAGCTCGCCTCGATCTTCAAGAGGGGGGATTCGGAGGCATGCCAAGGGGGCGGTGAATCGCCCATGCGGTCGGTCGCCGGTTCCGAGAGGCGGGCGGGAAGGTGCTGTGCCCGGGTCTCGGCGGCCCGATCCGGGGACGCCTGTCCGTACGGCCACGCTACGGCCGGCCGCCCACGCGCCGTAACCGCCCACCGTGAGTTCACAGGAGATTGACAGGTCCGTCCCGGAACGCACGCGGGCCCAGCACCCGTGGAGGGTGCTGGGCCCGGATGGGGGAGAGTGCCTAGCGAAGTTCGCCCTTGGGGCCGACGATCTTGCCGGACCACCGGTTCTTGGCCGCGTTGTAGACCTCCGCGGTCTCACCGTCGAAGTACGGCGAGGTGATCCAGTCGATCCGGTCGTTTCCGTCCTGGTCGGCGAAGGTGCTCGTGACACCGTTGACGTAGCCGAGCCGCTTGGCGTTGCTGTACGCCTTCAGCCACGGCCCGCCGTCGTAGCCGGGCGTGACGGCGCACTTGAGGCCGACGTGCTCGTCGATCTTCAGCCAGGACGCGCCGACCTTCTTGCCGGTCGTCGGGCCGTAGCAGGTCTTCGGGGTGACGCCGGAGTACGGCCGGTCGCCGTCCGGGTGCGCCGCGTACGGGTACCCGAAGGCGCGCACCGGCTTGCCGCTCGGCTGGTTCCAGGCCAGGCCCTGGGCGCCGACGTTGTCGCCGAGCCGGCCCGCGTCCCTGGAAACCAGGAGGTGGTGCTTGCCGCCGCGCGACCACTTCAGGCCGGAGAAGGCGTCGTAGTCCTTCTTGCCCACCTGCTTCACGCCGTCGAAGGCGACACCGTTGTAGACGGTGACGAAGGCGTAGTCGCGGTCGTAGTCCTCGTAGTTCGAGAAGTCGTAGTGGGTGAAGGCCTGCTTGCCGACGTAGATGCCGTGCGGGGCCTTGCCCTCGTAGTAGCCGGGCACGAAGACCCACTTGCCCATGACATCGCTGTTGCCGGCGGTGTCGTAGGCGCAGTGGCCCGCGGTGGCGACCAGGTTGCGGTGGTTGGACTGGACGGAGGTCGCGGTGCACCACCGGTACTTGCCGGAGGCGTCCACGAAGAAGACCTTGCCGACGGTCTTGGGCAGGTTGATGTTCTGCGACCTGCCGCTGCCGGTGGTGGTCGTGGGGGCGACCATGCCGGGGCTGCCGTCCGGGCTGTAGCCGCCCTTCTGGATGACCTTCTTCACGTCGGCTGCGTCCCACGTGTAAGACGTGGCGGCGCGCAGGGCGGCGCCGTTGGACGCGGCCCAGAAGGAGACGATGGAAGCCGCCTCGCGCGTGCTGTTCGCCATGGTGTCGGTGTCGATGTCACCGGCGGCCTGGGCGGTGCCGGACAGGCCGGCCGCCATGAGGCCGACGGCCAGGAGGGCGCCACCCGCAGGGAGGAGGGATCGCTTCAAGGTAACTCCAGGAACTCCGTTGCGCTGGAGACGGGCACCGTTCGCGCCGCGTGATCCAGCAAAGGACAAGCCCGGAACCTATCGGGTTGACCGGTCCGGTGGGAGTTCGAGCAAGATCATGTCAGTGCCCGGACACGCGTAGTGACCATTCCGAGACAGGAGTCGCACCTGATCACGGAGTTAAGGTGCACATAAGGTGTGACATGTACCACCTTTTTGTGTAACCCCGAGGGGACGGGGTGTGATCAACGACTGGGTGCCTGCGCGTCGGCGGACCGGTAGACCGCCATCGTCGTCGTGATGAACGGCGGGGCGGAGACGGCGTCGTAGCTGCCCTTGGCGTCCCGGTTCCAGGTCAGGCTGTTGACGCCGTTGAGATAGCCGAGCCGGGTCGAGGTCTGGTACTTGAGCAGCCAGGGCCCGCCGCTCGCGCCCTTCGTCAGGTTGCACGGCTGCAGCAGGACCCCGTACTGGAGGTCGCGGCTCGGCGCCGTGGTCTTGGACGTGGTGCCACGGCAGGTGCGGAGGGTCCTGCCGTCGAAGGGGCGGGAACCGTCCGGCTGGGGGCCCGCCGGGTAGCCGAAGGCGGTGATCGTGTTCCCGTGGCCCTTGCCGACGGCCAGGCCGAGGCCGCCGACGTTGTCCTGGAGGCGGCCGACGTCCTTCATGTCGAAGGAGCCGTCCTTCTGTTTCTCCCAGACGAAGCCCCGGTGCACCGAGACGAAGGCGTAGTCGAAGTCGAAGTCGCCCTTGCCCGGCCAGTCCTCGTGCAGGTTGAGCGTCGCGCCGACGTAGATGCCGTCGGGGGCGCTGCCGTCCGGGCCGGGGTTGGGGACGAAGATCCAGTACTCCGCGGGGCCGGGGCGGCGCAGGTCGTAGGCGCAGTGGGCGGCGGTGGCGACCACGCTGCCGCTCTTGCTCGCGACCGCGCCGGCCGAGCACCAGTACTCCTTGCCGTCGAAGCGGAAGAAGACCTTGCCCATGGTCCGCGCGGCGGAGCCGTTCTTGGGCGGCGCGGGGGCGACGTCGGCGGTGGTGAGCTTGCCGGTCAGGGGTGCCGAGGTGGAGAGGGGCGGGCTCGCGACGGCGCCGGCCGCCGTAGGGCTGGCGGAACTGGAGGAACTGGGGGAGGACGAGGGAGCGGCTTCGGCCGGCGAGGCTTCGGCGGAGTAGCTGGCCGCGCGCTGGAGCCGCTCCGGCTTCCAGTGCTCGGCGACCCGCTTGAGGTCGGCCTCGGTCCTGGTCATGACGGAGGTGTGGACCTTGCTCGCCGCTTCCGCCGTCCCGGTGAGCGCAGGCGCCAGCAGCAGCGCGCCGAGGGCGGCTGCCGCCAGTGTCCTGGCCCGGGAGATCATGGAATGCCTTTCTTTGGGCTGTAAGGGAGGATTTTTCCAGATAGACAAGCCACATGGCAGCTTGGATGGAGATTCGTTATCTGATCAAGGTTGACGTCTGCCCCATAAAGCCGTTGTGAGGCATGTGTCCCGCGAGTCGGTCGTTGGTGGGCGGGTAACCGCGAGTAAGGCTGCCGTTATGCGACTCATGTGCCTGGCAGCGTTTTCCTGTATCGCCATCACCGCTGGTCCCGCCGCCCACGCGAGCGCGGCTCCGCCCCAGAACGGCTTCGTCCTCGGCAACGCGGGCCGTCACGTTCTGCTGGTCTGCGACGGGAAGCCGAGCGCCCACCCGCGTGCCGCCGAAGTGTGCGCGTCGCTGGAGAGGACGAAGGGCGACCTGTCCCGGCTCACGACCAGCCTGGTCTACTGCACGAAGGAGTTCGCGCCGGTGGCCGTCCACGCCATGGGCGTCTGGGAGGGACGGCTGGTCCGCTACACCGCCACGTTCGGCAACGTCTGCGAGCTTCGCGCCGAGACGGGGGCACTGTTCGACTTCTGATCGGGCGGAAAAGGACCTCCCGGTTCTGGGGTACGGAGGGTCCGCCACGGAAACGGGCGGTGGTGTCACACAGTCGCGGGGCGGTGAGCAGGCCGGATACCTGAAGTGCGGACGTTGGGCGGCGCGGGGCTCCCACCGGGAGGCCCCGGCCAAGCGGAGGGGACGGCGCGGCGGGTCTGGGGACGGCACGTCGAGCTGATCACGGCGGGTCTGGGGGACGGCACGCCGGGCCGATCGGGGCAGGGGCGTCGCCCTGGTGCGCCGAATGAACCCAGGCGTAAAGTTCTTGTGCGGACGGCCATTTCGGCGGCGGTATTCGTCCTGCCCGGAATTCATAGGCACTTGCGGAGGCTGAAATCCCGGGGCGCCCTAATGCGTGGCGGTGATGCGGAATGGGTTGCGGAAAATGTGAGGCACGTCATTCCGTGCACATTTGGTTAATGGCGCGGACGTGGGGTGCTGCCGGGCTTCCGTCGTCGCCGGGTGGCGTCGGGTCGGGGCCGGGCGGCGTCGGCGTCCGGCGCGGGCGGCGGGGGTCTCCTGCAGGGGCGGGACGGTGATGGGGCAGGGTAGAGGCGGCGGCAGGGCCCCCGTTCTTCATGAAATATGGCGAAAAATCGCGACATGGTGGTTTGTGGGCGAATCGCTAGCCCGGGACGACAATCCCGTGGTGGGGCTTGCGTCCCTCCCGGCTCTGCTCTGAAATTGGTCAGAAGGGCGCAAACCATACTTCTCTCCAGGGAATGTCGTGGTCGACCAGTTCGACATGATCGAAGCCGGGCAGAACAGCCGCCGCAGGTGGATCGGCATCGCGGCGCTGGCGGTGGTCCTCGCCGTACCGGTCGTCAGTGTGCTCACCAGCCGCGACCCCCGACCACCGCCCCCGCCCCCGCCCGCGCCGACCTCCAGGGCGCCGCTCACCACGATCACCTCCGCCCAGAACGCCCTGTACGTCGAACCCGTGAAACGCGGCGGCGACGAGATCATCCAGGTCGTCTTCCCGCACGGGCTGCGCGCCGAGGTCCGCTACCCGGCCGCGCTGCGCCTGGCCGAGCTGGGGTCGCGGCCCTACCACGGCATCTGGGCGGACGGCGAGGGCTACCCCGAGTACCGGCCGCTGACCACGCCGTACCACGGGGACTACGAGATCACCCGAGGCGAGGAGCCGTTACGCAGGCTCACCGGCAACGTGACGCTGTGGCCCCGCCCGCCCGGCGCGGGCGCGACCGGCCAGGTGCTGCTGTTCGAGTTCGGCAAGTGGCGCCTGGCCATGTACGACGCGCGGCGCAGCCTCGCCTTCGAGACCCGCATGGCGATCGCCGAACGGCTGCGCGCGACCATCACCAAGGACGGCTACCTGGTGCTGTCGGCCTCGGGCCCGGTCCGGATGGCCCGGCCGGGCGAGGGGCGCCGCAGCGCTCCGGCCGGGCCGCAGCTGTGGTTCGGCGGGGTGGGCTCGGACACGCTGGGACTGATCCCGGCGCCGGACTGCTCACTGCCCGACGTACCCGCCTCGGTCGCCTCGGCGAGCCCTCACTCACGGGCCGTCTGCCGAGGGGACATCCTGGTCGCGGCGGCGGGCTCGAAGGAGTTCGTCGACACGGCCGTCGCGAAGATCCGCGTCAGACCGAAGTGACCCGAAAGCACCCGGGAGGCGGCTACGTAAATCAAGTGAGAACCGTGGACCTCCACGCGATACTGCGGACGTGACCATGTTCCCCTCCCGGCTTGAGCGCAGGCACCCGTTCCGCCAGTGGAATACCTGGACCATGCCGGGCGGGCTGACTCTCACCGGATACTCGCGGGCCAACGACAAGACGTTCTTCCACGTACCCGAGCTGAAACTGGCCCTGGACGCAGGGCTCGTCGAGGGCCGTCAGGTCGACACGGTCCTGCTCACGCACACTCACCTCGACCATTCCAAGGACCTCGACTTCCTGGCGACCAGGCCCACCGGGGTGGACGTCTACGCGCCCGCGCAGGCGGCCGGCTACGTCCGCGACTACCTGCGGGCCACGACCGCGCTGAACCAGACCGCCGCCTTCGACCCGGCCCAGGCCGAAGGGGTGCGCTTGCACGGGGTGGCTCCGGAGGAGGAGTTCGCCATCGGCAAGGGCGGCTCGCACGCCGTACGGGTGTTCGCCACAGAACACAAGGTGCCCAGCGTCGGCTACTGCGTCGCGGAGAACCGGCGGGCATTGGCCCCCGAGTACGCCTCCCTCAAGGAGACGCTGAGCCCGGCGGAGTTCGGGCGGTTGCTCGCCCGGGAACGGGCGGAGGGCCGCGAGGTGGAGCGTCCGGTCCGGCGGCCGCTGTTCGCCTACCTGGGAGACACCCACGCCGACGCGCTGCCGCGCACCCCCTGGCTGACCGACTACCCGGTGATCATCACCGAGTGCACGTACCTGGACGACGCGGAGCTGGACCGGGCCAGGCGCGTGGGCCACACGGTGTGGAGCGAGTTGCGCCCGTTCGTGGCGGCGCATCCGGACAACCTGTTCGTCCTGACCCACTTCAGTCTGCGCCACTCGGAGCAGGACGTGATCGCGTTCTTCGAGAAGGAGGACCTGGCCAACGTCCTGGTGTGGGCGACCTGAGACAGCCTCCTGAGGTTCTCGATCGGGCTGAAGTAGGGTGCGGCCATGTTCGCCGTAACCGCCGCTCGCACCGATCCCGATCATCCGCTCGCCGGGCTGAGGCTCGGTGAGCATCCGGACCCCTCGCCGCCCGACGGCTGGACCACGGTCGCGGTCAAGGCCGCCGCGCTCAACCACCACGACCTGTGGACGCTCAAGGGCGTCGGCATCCGCCAGGACCGGCTGCCGATCGTGCTCGGCTGCGACGCCGCCGGCCTCGACGAGGACGGCAACGAGGTCATCGTCCACGCGGTCATCGGCTCGGGGGCGGACGAGACCCTCGACCCGAGACGCTCGCTGCTGTCGGAGACCCACGACGGCACGTTCGCCGAGCGGGTGGCCGTCCCGAGACGCAACCTGGTGCCCAAACCGGCGGCGCTCAGTTTCGAGGAGGCCGCCTGCCTGCCGACCGCGTGGCTGACCGCCTACCGGATGCTCTTCGACAAGGCGGGGCTGGAGCCGGGCGCCACCGTACTCGTGCAGGGGGCGGGCGGTGGTGTGGCGACGGCGCTGATCGCGCTCGGCCGGGCGGGCGGCTACCGGGTGTGGGCCACCTCGCGCTCGGAGGAGAAGCGGGCCCGAGCCCTCGACCTCGGCGCCGACCAGGTGTTCGAGGTGGGCGCGCGGCTGCCGGAGCGGGTGGACGCCGTCATGGAGACCGTCGGCCAGGCCACGTGGAGCCATTCGCTGAAGTCGCTCCGGCCGGGCGGACGGGTCGTGGTGTCCGGCGCGACCAGCGGCGCGGTGCCGCCCGCCGACCTGAACCGGGTGTTCTTCCTGCAACTGTCGGTGATCGGCTCCACCATGGGCACCCGGGACCAGCTCCGGCGCCTGGCGGTCTTCCTGGAGCAGACCGGCGTGCGCCCGGTGATCGACCGGACGCTGCCGCTGAGCGAGGCGGCGGCCGGGTTCGCCGCGATGCACGAGGGCGAGGTGTTCGGCAAGGTGGTCTTCACGAACTAGAGAAGCGACGCCCTCGTTTCGCCTGCCGCGCCCGTCATCGCGCCAGGGCGAGTGGCGGCCGGCCTGATCGGTTCATCGGAGGGTGTCTCGGATGCGCTCGCCGGCCGTGCCGAGGGTGCGGCGGATCTCGTCGAGGCGCTCGGCCGACAGCCTGCCGTTCCCGGCGTCCTCGCGCACCCGGCCCACGAAGTCGGCCAGGATCTCACCCAGCTCGGCGTCGAGTTCGGCCTGGTTGCCCTGCTCGCCGCCGAAGGTGCTCCACAGGTCGCCCCAGATGCGCCGCCATTCGTGGCCGAGCCGTTCGCCCTCGCTCTGCCAGGTCTTGGCGCGCTCGCCCCACTGCCGCTGCTGCTCCTTGAGCCGCCCGGCTTCGGCCCGCTGGCCGGTCCGCACGTCCTTGGCCATCTTGGTCAGTTCCTCGCGCAGCGACTTGACCGTGTCGCGGACGTCCTCCTTGACCTCGCGGGCGATGTCGCGGACGGAGGCGGAGATCTCCTGCTCCAGGTCGGCCAGCTCGTCGAGGCGGCCGTCCAGTTCCTCGCGCCCCTTGTCGGTGATCGAGAAGACCTTCTTGCCCTCGATCAGCTCGTGGGTGACCAGCCCCTCCTCCTCCAGCCGGGCCAGGCGCGGGTAGATCGTGCCGGGAGAGGGGGAGTAGACGCCCAGGAACCGGTCCTGGAGCAGCCTGATCACCTCGTAGCCGTGGCGCGGGCTCTCCTCCAGCAGCTTGAGCAGGTACAGCCGCAGGCGGCCGTGGCCGAACACGGGACTCATTCCTTCTCCCCCTTGAGCAGCGCGACCTCGCCGGAGACCGTCCTCGCCGTCAGCGAGGCCATACCGCCGAGCAGCCGCCCGGACATCGACTGCACGCCCGGCCGGGAGTGCTCGGTCAGCTCGTCGAAGCCGCTGACCATCCGGCCGGAGGTGGAGCGGAGTGTGACGTCCGCCTCGGTGCGCTCGGGCAGTCTGATCATGATCGCACCGGAGACACTGTTCAGTGTCACGTACGCCGTGGGCCGCAGCCGCAGGTCGGTGGTGATCCGGCCGGAGACGGTGGTGGCCTTGAGCCTGCGCGGGATGCCGTCGGCCACGGCCAGCTCACCCGACAGGCTCTTGAAGGACAGATCGCCCGCCATCGCCCGGCACTCGACGGAGCCGGAGACGGTGGTGGCGTTGACCGTGCCGCTGACCCCGTCGAGGACGATGTCCGCCGACACGCTCTTGACGTGGGTGGTGTGCTCGAATCCGGCGATCACGGCGGGCGCGGAGACCACTCCGGCGTTGACCCGGCAGTACTTGGGCACGGTGACCGACAGCACGGCCCGGCGCCGGTCCGGCCGCAGCCAGCTCGTCAGGCCCTCCCAGGTGAGGTCCTGGTAGGTGACGCTGAGCGTGCGGGCGTCCTCGTCGTAGGTCACGATCAGCGGCGAGGCGGAGTCGAACTCCGACACTTCGACGGCCGGTGGGCCCTCACTGGCGAGTACGTCCAGCCGGCCTGCGACGAGGCGCACGTCGAGTGCGTCGACCGTCCCGAAGGTCAGTTGTTCCGGCCCATCGATCGTCCACTGCGTCATATGGACACGATATGTCGCGTTGAGGCGGAACTCAAGATGTATCGCGTTACTCGTCGTCGTCGGCGTCGTGCCGGGCCAGCCACGTGGCCAGCCGCTCGACGGGAGTCTCGAACTCGGGGTTGAGATCGACGAACTCGCGCAGCCGCTCGCCGAGCCAGCTGATGCTGACCTCCTCCGCGCCCCGGCGCTCGACCAGCTCCTCGATCCCTCGGTCGGTGAAGTACATGAGGTCATCCTAGGGTCGGACGACGAACGCCCCGGGCGCGGTGCCCGGGGCGTTCGCATGAGATGGAACCGTCAGGAGAAGATCTGGTGGGCGATCTCCTCCAGCTCCGCGTCGTGCGCGGCGTGCGAGCCGGTCGCCGGGGAGCTGTTGGGTGTGCGAGACACCCGGCTGAGCGGACGGCCGCCGAACACGTCGGGGTCCTCCGCCAGCTTCAACGTGAGGTACGGCCACGGCCCCATGTTGACCGGCTCGTCCTGCGCCCAGACCAGCCGCACCCCGGCCCCGTAGCGGGCGAGCTCGGCGTCGAGCTCCTCCTTGGGGAACGGGTAGAGCCGCTCAAGGCGGACGATCGCCACGTCGTCGCGGCCGCTCTGCTCACGGGCCGCCACCAGGTCGTAGTAGAGCTTGCCCGAGGTCAGCACCACCTTGGTGACCTTGCCCGGGTCGACCGTCGTGTCACCGAGCACCGGCTGGAAGGTGCCGGAGGTGAAGTCCGCGGCCTTCGACGTCGCCCGCTTGTGGCGCAGCAGCACCTTGGGCGTGAAGACCACCAGCGGCTTGTGCCTGCCCGACTCGACCTGCCACCGCAGCAGGTGGAAGTAGTTGGCCGGAGTCGTCGGCTGCGCGACCGTGATGTTGTCGAGCGCGCAGACCTGGAGGAAGCGCTCGATGCGGGCGCTGGAGTGGTCGGGGCCCTGGCCCTCGAAGCCGTGCGGCAGCAGCAGCACGACGCCGGACTTCTGGCCCCACTTCTGCTCACCGGACGAGATGAACTCGTCGATGATCGTCTGGGCGCCGTTGACGAAGTCGCCGAACTGGGCCTCCCACGCCACGAGGGCGTCGGGGCGGACCACGCTGTAGCCGTACTCGAAGCCCAGCGCCGCGAACTCGCTGAGCAGCGAGTCGTAGACGTAGAACTTCGTGGTGCCCTGGTTGAAGGTCTTCAGCGGCGTGTGGTCCTCGCCGGTCATCCTGTCGACCAGCACCGCGTGGCGCTGGGTGAAGGTGCCCCGGCGGGAGTCCTGGCCGACCAGGCGGACCGGGTGGCCGTCGATGAGCAGCGAGCCGAAGGCCAGCGCCTCACCCGTGGACCAGTCGATGGCGTCCTGCTCGACCATCGTGCCGCGCCGCTGGAGCACCGGCGCGAGGCGCGGGTGCACGGTGAAGCCCTCGGGCAGGTTGAGCTGGGTGTCGACGATGCGCTTGAGCGTCTCGTCGGTGATGGCCGTGGGCGTCTCGTCGTGGGACCACTTGATGACCTCGGTCGGGGGCACCCGCAGCTCGCCGCCGGTGTCCTGCGGCTTCTTGGCCGCCTCGCGGGTCTCGGTGAACGCCTGCTCCAGCTTGGCCTGGTAGTCGCGCAGCGCCTGCTCGGCCTCTTCGACCGTGATGTCGCCGCGCCCGATCAGGGCCTCGGTGTAGAGCTTGCGGGTCGAGCGCTTGGCGTCGATGAGGTCGTACATGAGCGGCTGCGTGAAGGCGGGGTTGTCGCCCTCGTTGTGGCCGCGCCGCCGGTAGCAGATCAGGTCGATCACCACGTCCTTGCGGAAGGCCTGGCGGTACTCGAAGGCCAGCTGGCCCACGCGTACGACGGCCTCGGGGTCGTCCCCGTTGACGTGGAAGATCGGCGCCTGGATCATCCGGGCGACGTCGGTCGCGTAGACCGACGAGCGCGAGGAGGCCGGCGAGGTGGTGAAGCCCACCTGATTGTTGACCACGATGTGCACGGTGCCGCCGGTGCGGTAGCCGCGCAGCTGCGACAGGTTGAGCGTCTCGGCCACGACGCCCTGGCCGGCGAAGGCCGCGTCGCCGTGGATGAGGACGGGCAGGACGGTGAAGCCCTCCTCGCCGCGCTCCAGCAGGTCCTGCTTGGCGCGCACGACGCCTTCGAGCACCGGGTCGACGGCCTCCAGGTGCGAGGGGTTGGCCACCACGGAGGCCGTGATGGTGCGCCCGCTCGGCGCGGTGAAGGCTCCGGAGGCGCCCAGGTGGTACTTGACGTCGCCGGACCCGTGCGCGGTGCGCGGGTCGATGTTGCCCTCGAACTCCGTGAAGATCTGGCCGTAGGACTTGCCCACGATGTTGGCCAGCACGTTGAGGCGGCCCCGGTGGGCCATGCCGATGACGACCTCGTCGAGGCTCTCGCCCGCGGCGTCGCTGATGACCGAGTCGAGCAGCGGGATCAGCGACTCGCCGCCTTCGAGCGAGAACCGCTTCTGGCCGACGAACTTGGTCTGCAGGAACGTCTCGAACGCCTCTGCGGTGTTGAGCCGCGAAAGGATGTTGAGCTGCTCGTCGCGGCTGGGGGAGGCGTGGGGCTTCTCGACCCGCGCCTGGATCCAGGCCCGCTCCTCGGGGTTCTGGATGTGCATGTACTCGATGCCGACCGTGCGGCAGTAGGAGTCGCGCAGCACGCCCAGGATCTCGCGCAGCTTCATCAGCGGCCGGCCGCCGAAGCCACCGGTCGCGAACTCCCGTTCGAGGTCCCACAGCGTCAGGCCGTGTGACTGGATGTCGAGGTCGGGGTGCTTGCGCTGCTTGTACTCCAGCGGGTCGGTCTCGGCCATGAGGTGGCCGCGTACCCGGTAGGCGTGGATCAGCTCGATGACCCTGGCCGACTTGGAGACGTCGTCGTCGTGGCTGTGCGAGACGTCCTGGACCCAGCGCACCGGCTCGTAGGGGATGCGCAGGGCCTCGAAGATCTCGTCGTAGAAGCCGTTCTCGCCCAGCAGCAGCCGGTGGATCTGGCGCAGGAAGTCGCCCGACTGGGCGCCCTGGATGATCCGGTGGTCGTAGGTGCTGGTCAGCGTCATGACCTTGGAGACGGCCAGCCGGCTGAGCGTGTCGGGTGAGGCGCCTTGGTACTCGGCGGGGTACTCCATCGCGCCCACGCCGATGATGGTGCCCTGGCCGGGCATCAGGCGGGGCACGGAGTGCACGGTGCCGATGGTGCCGGGGTTGGTCAGCGAGATCGTGGTGCCCTGGAAATCGTCCACACCCAGCTTGTTGGAGCGGGCCTTGCGGACGATCTCCTCGTAGGCCGACCAGAACTGGCGGAAGTCCATGTCGTCGGCCGCCTTGATGGACGGCACGAGCAACTGGCGCTCCCCGCTGGCCTTCTGGACGTCGATCGCCAGGCCGAAGCCGACGTGCTCCGGCTTGACCAGGGTCGGCTTGCCCTCGACCTCGGCGTAGGAGTAGTTCATCTCCGGCATCGACCGCAGCGCCTTGATGATGGCGAAGCCGATCAGGTGCGTGAAGGAGACCTTGCCGCCTCGACCGCGCTTGAGGTGGTTGTTGATCACGATGCGGTTGTCGATGAGCAACTTGGCCGGGATGGCCCGGACGCTGGTCGCCGTCGGTACCGACAGCGACAGGTCCATGTTGGCCGCCGTGCGTGCCGCGGCGCCGCGCAGCCTGACCTCCTCCGCGCCCTGGGGCACGGGGGTGGCGGGCTGCTTGGGTCGGTCGGCAACGGGCGCGGCGGTGGCCGGCGCCTTGGCGGGTGCTGGTGCGGAGGCGGCTGGAGCGGTCACGGTGCCGTTCGACGCCTCCTTGGCCGGGGTTCTGCCCGGTCCATAGTCGGGGTTGTAGTCAGCGAAGAAGTTCCACCAGGCCTTGTCCACAGACTCGGGATCCTGGAGGTACTTCTGGTACAGCTCGTCGACAAGCCACTCATTCTGCCCAAAGCTTGCCAGCGGGTTTGACCGCGACGACTCAGACGACACGGCGGAAATCGCCCTCTTCCGCAGATCGGCGTTGATGTTAGAGAACCTGTCCAAGGCTACTCGCCTGGACAGGTAGGGCGTGCCGGAGAACCGACCTCGCCCCGCCTGATCCTCTCAGGACAGGCCAAAGAGGTCACGCCCCCCCGGTCAATCCGGGTGGTGTTGCCAATATTACTGTTTGGTATCAACCGAGTGGCGAGAGGTTTAGTTCCCTCCGGAGAGGATTCTGCTCGCGATCCGGACACCCGGCGAGAGCTCGGTCAGAAGGTCCGCGAGTTCCTCTCCGGCGACCTTCAGCTCCTCCAGGGTCATCGGCTCCAGCCGTTCGAGGATGAACAGGGCGTTCACGGTCTCCTCGGTGAGGCGGGTGCGGCGGCCCTGGCGCCAGTTCCAGATGCGGCAGGTGACGCCGGTGTCGTCGCGCCAGGCCACCTCGCCGGGCTCCGGCGCGCCGAGCACCTCCTCGGACGGCTCGTCGCCGGTGGCCCTGATCAGGCGGGCCGGCCCGACATAGGCGTCGAGGTCCTCGCCGCCGATGGGCAGGCAGTGCTTGACGCTGATCGAGTTGTAGGCGTCGACCACCTGGTTGATCTCGGGCAGCGGGAGCCTGCGGGTCAGCGCGTCGACGCTCGGGCGCGTGCGCTGCGGCTTGGCGCCGAAGGCGCGGTAGGCGTCCTTCCAGGCGTCGATCTTCTCGGTCTGTACGGCCTGCGCCGAGGCGTCGGCGAGCCAGGCGCGGGCGCGGTCGTCCGTGGGGCCGTTCTCGATCCCGTGGGCCGTCATCAACAGCACCGCGAAATCCGGCCGCAGTTCGAAGATCGCCTGGTCCACGCGGATGTCGTCAATCATGGCAGCAGCCTATGCGCCACAGATCGCAAAAAACACTTTGCAAAATTCGTTTTGCGATCTATGGTGGGCGGCATGGAAGACGCATACCGGATCAGCGACCCCGAGGTCCTGAGGATCGTCGCGCACCCGCTGCGGGTGCGGCTGCTCGGCCTGCTGCGTGCCGAAGGCCCGGCTACGGCCAGCCAACTCGGCCGCAAGGTCGACGAGAGCTCCGGCTCGACCAGCTACCACCTGCGCGAGCTGGCCAAGCACGGCTTCATCGAGGAGGACCCCTCGCCCGACGGCAGAGAGCGCCGCTGGCGGGCCAAGCATCTCTACACGAGCTGGGACAACGTCCAGTTGAGCGCCACCCCGGAAGGCCGAGAGGTCCGCGCCGTCATGCGCGACCGCCAGGTGGAGGCGCTCGCGCGGTCGGCGCAGGGCTACGACCCGCAGCAGTGGGGCGAGTCGTGGGACGCCGTCGCCGGCATGAGCGACTTCCTGTTCACGCTCACCCCCGCCGCCCTCGGCGAGTTCTTCGAGCGGACCCAGGCCCTGATGGAGGAGCTCGCCGAGCGGTGCGCGGACGACCCGGAGGCCGCGCCCGTCAACCTGTTCTACGCCGGTTGGCCGCGCGAGAGATGAATCCCCGTGCGAGGTACTCGCTCGTCAGCTTCCTCACCTGGCTGCCCGCCGGGCTGACGACGGCGCCCATGGTCCTGCTCATGGCCGAGCGGGGGCTGAGCGTCGCCGAGATCGGCGTCGTCTGGACCGTCTACTCCGTCGTCACCATCGCGCTGGAGCTGCCGACCGGCGGGCTGTCCGACGTCGTCGGCCGCCGCCGCGTGCTGGCCGCCTCGGCCGCCGTGACCGTCGTGGCGATGGTGCTCGTCGCCCTCTCCACCAGCATGTGGATGTTCGTGCTGGCCAGTGCGCTGAAGGGGGTCGCGCGGGCGCTGTCCAGCGGGCCCGCGCAGGCATGGTACGTCGACACCGTCCACGCCCTCGACGGCCCGGACGCCGACCTGCGGCCCGGCCTCGCGGCGGGAGGGGCCATGGGCTCGGTCGCGCTCTGCGTGGGCGTGCTGGCCGGGGGCGTGCTCCCGCTGGCGGTGCCGGAAAGCCTGATCGAGCCGCTGGCGGCGCCGCCGCTGCTGGCCGCGCTGGCGGCGGCCGTCCTGCTCGGCGTGGTCCTGGCCGCGCTGCCCGAGCCGCCCCACGTCGTGGCGCGCTCGTTCGGCGAGGTGCTGCGCGAGGTCCCCAGAACCGTGCGCTCCGGGGTACGGCTGGTCGCGGCGAGCCTGCTGCTGCGCCGGATCATGCTCTACACCGTCGTCTTCGGCATGGCGCTGACCACCATCGAACTGCTGACGCCGCTCCGGCTCGCCGACCTGGCCGGTACGGCGGAGCTCGGCGCCACCGCCTACGCGCTGGTCGCGGCGCTCGGCTTCGCGGGCAGCGCGGCGGGCTCGGCCCTGGCGCCCGCGCTGGCACGACTGCTGCGCGGGAACGCAGGGGCCATGGTCACCGGGGTGGTGGCGGGCGCTCTCTCCCTCTACGCGCTCGCCGCCACCACCGGTTTGGACGGCCCGGCCGGCCTCGCCGCCGCGGCGGCGGCCTACGTGCTGATGTTCGCCGGGCTCGGCGCCGTCGATCTGCTCGGCCAGGCGCTGACCCACGGCGAGGTGACCGCGCAGGAGCGGGCCACGGTCACCTCGGTCACCTCGCTGAGTCTGCAGGGCGGGGGCGTGCTGGCCAACATGGCGGCCGGCGCGCTGGCCACCGCGTACGGCGTGGCCGTCCCCTGGACGGTGGTGGCGGGGCTGACGCTGCTGTCGGCGCTGCTGTTCGTCCGGCTGCCGGTCCGGCGTCCGGAAACGCGACCCCACGGCACGCTGGCACAGAACAAGGTTCTGTAAGAATGGGTGGATGGCTAAGTTTGTCGTGACCCCCGCCAGCGAGCGGCAGCGCGCGGCCTGGCAGAGCCGGGTCGAACTGCCCGAGGTCGAGCGGGTCCGTCCGGGACTGTGGTCGATACCGGTGCCGATCCCCGTCAACCCCCTCAGGTACGTGCTGGTGTACGCGCTCGAAGTGCCGGACGGCGTGGTGCTGATCGACGCGGGCTGGAACACCGACGAGGCCTACCAGGCGCTGGTCGACGGCCTCGCGGTCGCGGGCTTCGCGCCGTCCGACGTCAAGGCCGTGCTGGTCACGCACATCCACCCCGACCACTACGGGCTGGCCGGGCGGGTCCGGGAGGCGACCGGTGCCTGGATCGGCCTGCACGAGGCCGACGCGCGCCTGCTGCACGACAGGTACGACGAGAGTGCGATCGACGCGCTGGTCGAGAGGGAGCGGCGGCTGCTCGAACGCGCGGGCGTGCCCGAGCAGACCCTCGACGAGCTGGCCGGGGCCTCGATGATCATCAGGCATATGGTCACGATGGCCAAGCCGGACCGGCTCATCGAGGACGGCGAGCCACTCGACCTGCCCGGCTGGGACCTGCGGGCGCTGTGGACGCCCGGGCACTCGCCCGGCCACCTGTGCTTCGTCTCGCCGTCGCGGCGGCTGTTGTTCTCCGGCGACCACGTGCTCGCGAAGATCACCCCGATGGTCGCGGTGCACCCGCAGTCGGGACCGAACCCGCTGGCGGACTACCTCGACTCGCTGGCGGCGGTGCGCAAGTGGGACGTGGACGAGGTGCTGCCGGCGCACGAGTACCGGTTCCTGGAACTGGCCGAGCGGGTGGACCACGTGATGGCCCACCACGAGGAGCGGCTGACGGAGATCGAGACGGTGGTGCGGGCGGCGGGCGACGGGGTGACCTGCTGGGACATCGCGACGCGGCTGACCTGGTCGCGGCCGTGGGAGACGATCCCGGCGTTCATGCGCCGCGCGGCCAACGGGGAGACGCTGGCCCACCTGGTGTGGCTGGAGGCCCGGGCGCGCGTGCGCCGGGTCGCGGGCGACCGGGACCTGTGGCTGCCGATCTGAGTTTCCTATATTTCAAGTAGGAAATATTGACTAGCTGGCGGGCGGGTGCTTACGTTGACGGCATGGGATCCGAGTTGACCCGGCGCGCGCACGTGGACTACTGCCGCGTCTGCACCGCACAGTGTCGCTGATCACGACCTCCCCTCCATCGCTCCCTCGACCGAGGAGACACCGTGATCAGAACCCTCGTCCCCCTCTTACTCCTACTGACGGCCTGCGGCACCGCCCAGGGCTCCGCCGAGACCCTGGAACTCCGCTACCAGGGCAGCACCGGCACCGTCACCTTCCCCGAACTGGCCGAGGACCTCGGCTACCTCGCGCCCGTCCGCCTCAAGTGGATCGGCGACACCACCAGCGGCCCCCAGGACATCCAGGCCGCGGCCACCGGCCAGACCGACTTCGGCGGCGCCTTCAACGGCGCCGTCGTCAAGCTCGCGGCGGCAGACGCCCCGATCAAGGCCGTCGTCAGCTACTACGGCAGCGACGAGCGGTCGAACCAGGGCTACTTCGTGCTCGACGGCAGCCCGGTCAGGTCGGCGCGCGACCTGGTCGGCAAGAAGGTCGGCATGAACACGCTGGGCGCGCACGCGGAGGCCGTCCTGCGCGAGTACCTCAGGCGCGGCGGACTGACCGATGAGCAGGCCGAGCGCGTCGAGGCCGTGCCCCTGCCCCCGGTCAGCCTCGAACAGGCGCTGCGCCAGGGCCGCATCGACGTGGCCGTGCTCGGCGGCGTCCTGCGCGACAAGGCCCTCGCACGGGGCGGCCTGCGCCCGCTGTTCACCGACGTCGCCCTGTTCGGCGCCTTCAGCGCGGGCACGTACGTGCTCACCGAACGGTTCATCGCCGCCAACCCCGGCACGACGCGGAAGTTCGTCGAGGGCGTCGCCCGCGCCGTCCAGTGGACGCAGACCCGGCCGCGTGCGGAGGTCGTCGCCCGCTTCGAGAAGATCGTCGCGGCGCGCGGCAGGAACGAGGACGCCACCACCGTCGGCTTCTGGAAGAGCAGCGGCGTGGCCACCCCCGGCGGGGTCATCGCCGCAGGGGAGTTCCAGCGCTGGATCGACTGGCTCGAACGCGAGGGCGACATCCCCGCAGGCCGGGTCGAAGCCACTGACGTCTACACCAACGCCTACAACCCGCTCGCCGCAGGAGGCACCCGATGAAGATCCGGTTCCGAGAGGTGACCAAGGAGTTCGGCGCGTTCACCGCGCTGTCCGGCTTCAACCTCGACGTCCGGCCCGGGGAGTTCCTCACCCTGGTCGGGCCGAGCGGTTGCGGCAAGTCCACCCTGCTGGACCTGTTGACCGGTCTCGTCAAGCCCACCGGCGGCGAGATCCTGGTTGACGGCCGCCCGGTCGAGGGCCCGGGGCTCGACCGGGGGGTCGTCTTCCAGCAGTACGCGCTGTTCCCGTGGCACACCGCGCTCGCCAACGTGGAGTTCGGCCTGGAGGCCACGGGGGTGCCGCGCCGCAAGCGGGCCTCGATCGCGCTGCGGCACCTCGAACTCGTCGGGCTGGGCGGGTTCGCCTCGCACTTCCCCCACGAGTTGTCGGGCGGAATGCGGCAGCGGGTGGCCATCGCGCGCAGTCTCGCCTGCGACCCCGAGGTGCTGCTGATGGACGAGCCGTTCGCCGCGCTCGACGCCCAGACGCGGGAGACGTTGCAGGAGGAACTGCTCGACATCTGGCAGCGGACGGGCAAGACGATCGTCTTCATCACCCACGCCATCGACGAGGCCGTCTACCTGGGGCAGCGGGTGGCCGTGATGACGCCGTCGCCCGGCCGGGTCCGTGAGGTCGTGGACGTGGACTTCGACACGCGCTCCGGCGACCTGCGGGCCGATCCGCGCTTCGGCGAGTACCGGCACCGGATCTGGTCGTTGCTGCGGGAGGAGGCGAGCCCCCTTGCCCAGGCCATCGGCTGATATTTCCGGACTTGCCGTGACCGTCCTCGACGGCTCCCTCTCAGCGGACACCACCCGCCCCGCATCCCCCGGCAGCTCATTCCCAACGGACACCGCCCGGCCGGCACCCCCCGACGGTTCCCTCTCGGCGGGAACGCGGCCCGCACTCCGTGACGGCGATCCGCCACCAGTCGTCGGGGGGCAGGGCGTCGGCGGTCGGTCGACCCTCTACGGCGGAGCGGCGGGCGACGGGAAACCGTCCAGGGGCGGTGGCTCGGTGGCGTCCTCCGGGGGCTCCAGGGCCGGCAGGAGGGGTTCGCGGCGGCGGTGGGTGCCGAGGGGCGGGCTCGCCCTCGTTCTGCTCGCAGCGGTCTGGGAGGCGCTTCCCAGGACCGGTGTGGTGGACGCGACCTTCCTGCCGCCGCTGTCCACCGTCCTCGGCGCCTGGCTCGACCTGCTCGGCACCGGGGAACTGGCCGAGCACGCGGGTGCCTCGGCCGCCCGGTCACTGGCCGGATTCGGGCTGGCCGTGGCGCTCGCGGTGCCGCTCGGCCTGCTCATCGGGTGGTACCGGCCGCTCGCCGACTTCCTCACCCCGGTGCTCGAACTGTTCAGGAACACCGCCGCGCTCGCGCTCCTGCCCGTCTTCGTGCTGGTGCTCGGACTCGGCGAGACCTCGAAGATCTCCATCGTCCTGTACGCGTGCGCGTGGCCGCTGCTGCTCAACACCGTCGCGGGCGTCAAGGGCGTGGACCCGCTGCTGGTCAAGGCCGCCCGGTCGATGGGGCTGCGGCCGTACCGGCTGTTCAGGAAGGTGATCCTGCCGGCGGCCGTCCCCACCGTGTTCACCGGCGTACGGCTCGCGGGCGCCGCCTCGATCCTGGTGCTGGTCGCCGCCGAGATGGTCGGCGCCAAGGCCGGGCTCGGCTACCTGATCAACGCGGCGCAGTACAACTTCCGGGTGCCGGAGATGTACGCCGGGATCATCACGATCTCCGTCCTCGGCCTCGGCTTCAACCTGCTTCTCGTCCGCCTGGAGCGGCGCTTCTCCACCTGGAGGACCACATGAGCATGCACCTCAACGCCTTCCTCCTCGGCGTGGGCCACCACGAGGCCGCCTGGCGGCACCCGCTGACCGACTCCGCCCGCGTCACCGACGTCCGCCACTACGAGGAACTGGCCAGGATCGCCGAACGCGGCCGGCTCGACTCGCTCTTCCTGGCCGACGGCCTCGCCCTGTCCGGCGACGTCCGCTACAACGCGCTCGGCGGCCTCGAACCGCTCACCCTGCTGTCGGCCCTGGCGGCGGTGACCGAGCACATCGGGCTGATCGCCACCGTGTCCACGACGTACAACGAGCCCTTCCACGTGGCCCGCAAGTTCGCCTCCCTCGACCACATCAGCGGCGGGCGGGCCGGGTGGAACATCGTCACCTCGGCAGGGGAGGCGGAGGCCCGCAACTTCGGCCTCGAACGGCCCGCGCACAGCCTGCGCTACCACCGGGCGGAGGAGTTCGTCGAGGTCGCACTGGCCCTGTGGGACAGCTGGAAGGCCGACGCCGTCCGCAACGACCGCGCGGGCGGGCGCTACGCCGACCCGGCCGCGCCGATCGACCACACGGGCCAGCACTTCAGGGTGAAGGGGCCGCTGAACATCCAGCGCTCGCCGCAGAGCCGCCCGCTGCTGGTCCAGGCGGGCTCGTCGGAGGACGGAAAGGAGTTCGCGGCCAGGTTCGCCGACGCCGTCTTCACCGCGCAGCAGACGCTGGGGGACGCGCAGGAGTTCTACGCCGACCTCAAACGGCGGCTGCCCGCCTACGGGCGCCGTCCGGACGAGCTGAAGGTCCTGCCCGGCATCTCGCCGATCATCGGCGTCACCGAGCGCGACGCGCGGCGCCTGGAGAGGGAACTCGACGGGCTCACCATCCCCGCGTACGGCCTGCGGCAGCTGTCCACGATCCTCGGCCTCGACCTGACCGGACACCCGCTCGACGGGCCGCTGCCCGAGGTGCCGCTCGACACCGACGGCCAGCAGAGCCGGGTGCGGCTCATCAGGGACCTGTCGGTCAGGGAGGGGCTGACCATCCGCGAGATCATCAACCGGCTCGCGGGCGGTCGCGGGCACCGGGTCGTCGCCGGCACACCCGGGCAGATCGCCGACCAGATGCAGGAATGGTACGAGAACGGCGCGGCCGACGGGTTCAACATCATGCCGCCCTACCTGCCCGGCGGGCTGGCCGACTTCGTGGACCTCGTCGTACCGGAACTGCGGGAGCGCGGGCTGTTCCGGTCGGAGTACGACGGCCGCACGCTGCGCGAACGCTACGGACTCTCTCTCGTGGAGGCGCACTCGTGAGCATCGTCACCGTCGTGGGCAACCCGCGCAGGGGGTCGCGGACGTACGGCGTGGCCCTGGCCGCCACCCTCGCCGTCGCCGAGCGGCTGGGCCGCGAGGACCCGCCGGAGGTCGTCGACCTGTCGGTGCTGGCCCCCGTGCTGCTGGACCCGGCGGGCAGCCCAGATCTGTCCGCCGCCCTGGAGGCCGTGTCGCGGGCGTCGGTGGTGGTCTTCGCCAGCCCGACGTACAAGGCGACCTACACGGGGCTGCTGAAGTCCTTCGCCGACCGGCTGCCGTCCGGCGCGCTGGCGGGGGTGGCGGCGCTGCCGGTGCTCGTCATGGGCGATGCCCGGCACGCGCTGGCGGTGGAGACGCACTTCCGTCCGCTGCTCGTCGAACTCGGCGCCCGGGTGCCGACGCCGGGCCTCGCGGTCGTGGAGGCCGATCTGCCGGCCGACGCCGCCCTGTCCGGCTGGGCCGACCAGATCGCGCCCCAGGTCGCGGCCCAGCTCGCGGCCCACGAGAGAGCCCTCGGCCACTCGCGCTGAGGGACCATCGGCTCGCGCGAAGGTCCCGGGCGGCGGCGGCCGCCGTGAGGACCGCTCGCGCAGAGGGGAGACCGAGCGCGCCGGGCCGCCGCACGGGGCGGCAGGGCAGGCGCTCGGCGCACTCCGGCTCGGAACACCGGAGTGCGCACGGCCTGATGGCGGGCCGTGACGGTGACCGCCCGACCGGATGGGGTGCCGGTCGGGCTCACCCCCTCTCACCGGCGGCTCAGGCCGACCGGGCGTGGCCCCTGGCCGTGGCCGGGCGCGGTGAGGACGTCGCGCACGGCATGGCGGCTGAGGAGGCCGGTGGCCCATCGGGCCACGCGGATCGCGGGCATTCGAGACCTCCGGGAGGCGTGGCACCTCAGGACTCCAGCACCATCCATGATGGGCCTGGGGCGCGGAAGAGGACCGTACTAGAATGTTGTTCTCTTTCGACGAGGTGGAGGTTCGATGCTTCGGTTCGATGACAGGGTCGCGATCGTCACGGGTGCCGGGCACGGCCTGGGCCGGTCCCATGCGCTGCTGCTCGCCGAACGCGGCGCGAAGGTCGTCGTCAACGACCTCGGCGGCGCCCTCGACGGCACCGGCGCCTCCGCAGGGCCCGCCGCCGAGGTGGCCGAGCTCATCCGGGAGACGGGCGGCCAGGCCGTCGCCGGCGCCGACGACGTCTCCACCCCCGAAGGCGCCGAGGCCGTCGTCAGGGCGGCGGTGGACGCGTTCGGGCGGATCGACATCGTGGTCAACAACGCCGGGATCCTGCGCGACCGGTCGTTCGGCAAGATGACCGTCGAGGAGTTCGACGCGGTTCTCGCCGTGCACGTGCGCGGCTCCTACCTGGTCAGCAGGGCGGCCTACCCGTACATGAAGGAGGCGGGGTACGGACGGGTGGTCAACACCTCCTCGCCCGCCGGGCTGTTCGGCAACTTCGGCCAGGCCAACTACTCCACCGCCAAGATGGGCCTGGTCGGCCTCACCAAGACGCTCGGCATCGAGGGCGCCCGCAACGGCGTCAAGGCCAACGCCATCGCGCCGGTCGCCTGGACGCGCATGACCTCGTCGCTGCTGCCCGCCGAGTTCGAGTCCAGGTTCACGGCGGAGCGGGTCAGCGCGCTGGTCGCCTACCTGGTGCACGACTCGTGCGAGGTCAGCGGCGAGGTGTTCAGCGTCGGCGGCGGGCGGGTGGCGCGCGTCTTCGTCGCCGAGGGGCCCGGGTGGCGCTCGGACGACCTCACCCCGGAGGACGTCGCCGCCAACTGGGCGGCGGTCATGGCAGAACAGCCGTACCTCCTGACCGCGACGGAGTCCATGCAGGCGATGTTGTGACTCCTCTAGTGGCCCCTGGCCGCGACGGAGTCCCAGGCGATGTTGTGACCCTGCTCGGTTCCTACTCGGACCCCGGCTCGGGCTCCCACACGCAGGGGTCCACCGGCATGAGGGCGCGGATCAGGTAGGTGTCGATCGCCTTGGTCGCGCACTCGTTGGTCCCGTAGGCGGTGTGGTCGTCGCCTTGCACCTTCAGCAGAATCGCGTCGGCCATGGCCCGGTAGGCGACGTGCTCGGCCTCCTCGTACGACGTGACCGGGTCGTCGGTCGTGCCCACGACCAGCACCGGCGCCGTCGGCGCAAGCGGCTCGGACGGTTTCCAGGATTCCCGCTCGGGCCAGCCGTGGCACCTCCTGGCCGTCCACAGCACCAGGTCGCCGAACAGGAACGAGTGCTCGCCCGCGGCGGCCAGGTCGTTCACGATCTGGGCGGTCGACACTCTGGCCGGGTTGTCGGTGCAGAAGGTGGCGGCGGCGGGCGCGTACTCCTTCGAGCCCGTCCAGGCGACGCCGGCGGCGTGGAGCGGCCGGCCGTCGCCCTTCATCAGCGCCCGGATCGCCGTTCGCAGTTCCGCCCAGTCGCCGGTTTCGAGGAGCTGGGCCACGCCGGCGAGGGCCAGGCTGTCGTCGAGACGTCCGCCCGGGACCTTCAGCGGGACGGTGTCCAGCGGTGCGACCAGGTTGTCGAGTTCGGTGTCTGGGTCGAGATGCACCTTGCCGAGCGGACACGAGCGCTCCTTCACACAGGCGTCGGCGAAGGCGGTGAAGGACTGGTGCATGCCGCCGATGCTGAAGCGCACCCCGTCGAAACCGTAGGTCTCGGCGCCCATCGCCGCAGGGGAGTCGAGCACCATCCGCCCCACCTGCCCGGGGAAGAGCGAGCTGTAGACGGCGCCGAGGTGCCCGCCGTACGACCAGCCCAGGTAGCTCAGCCGGGGCTCGCCGAGCGCCGCCCTGATCACGTCGAGGTCGTGGGCGTGCTCCACACCGCCCAGGTACGGCGCCATCCCGCCCGGCCCTTCCGCGCACCCGGCGGCGAAGTCCGCCAAGGTGGCGCTCAGCCGCTGCCGTTCCTGCGGGGTCTCGGGTGTCTGGTCCACGGTGTGCAGCCGCATCGGGTTCGCGCACCGCAGGCCGGTGCTGCGGCCCACGCCGCGCGGGTCGTAGGCGACGATGTCGTAGCTCTTGCGCAGGACCGCCAGGCTCTCGCGCATGTGCGGGAGCTGTTCGAGGCCGGAGAAGCCGGGGCCGCCGAAGTTGAGCACCAGGGAGCCGATCCGGCGGGCCGGCTCGGTGACGGGGAGCCTGGCGAGCGCGAGTTCGACCATCTGCCCGCCGAGCGCGGCCGGATCGAGGGGCGCGCGGATCGTGGCGCACTGCAGCCCCGCTTCACAGTCCTGCCACCGCACCCGTTGTCCCTGCCAGGACAGGTCGGGTTCGGGTCGTACTCCGACCAGGCACAGCCCGGCCAGGCATAACAGGAGGATCACTCGCATGGTCGCTCCAGGTGTGGGGGAGCGTCCACCCTAGCGGCCGGGGGTGACAGTCCACCGGGGAAAGCGGGTGCCCTGCCGGGGTGACAGTCCACCCGGGCGACGCGTTGCTCTGCGGGGGTCAGTCCACCCGGGAGAGGGCGTGTTCGACCACCATCACGGCCGCGCCGATGACGCCGGCGCGGTCGCCGAGTTCGCTGCCCTGGATGCGCAGGTGCTGGGTGGCCAGCGGGAGCGAACGGCTGTAGACGACCTCGCGGACCCCCGCCAGCACGTGCTCGCCCGCCTCCGCGATGTCGCCGCCGATGACCACCGTGGCCGGGTTGAAGAAGTTGACGATGGAGGCGAGGACGGTGCCGATCTCCCGGCCCGCCTGCCTGACCAGCCGCGTGGCCTCGGTGTTGCCCGAGCGGACCAGATCGACCACGTCACGGCTGCTCTCGGCGCCGTCGAGGCGGGCGGCCAGGGCGGCGCCGCCCGCGACGGCCTCCAGGCAGCCGGTGTTGCCGCAGCGGCAGGCGGCGTCCTCTCCGCTGGGGACCCTGATGTGGCCGATGTCGCCCGCCGCGCCCTGCGCGCCCCGGTGGAGACGGCGGTCGGAGATGATGCCGCAGCCGATGCCGGTGCCGATCTTGACGTAGACCAGGTGGTCGGTCTGCGGGTGGGCGATCCAGTGCTCGCCGAGCGCCATGATGTTCACGTCGTTGTCGACCAGTACGGGGGCGCCGAGCCGGTCGCCGAGCCATTCGGGCACGGGGAAACCGTCCCAGCCGGGCATGATCGGCGGGTTGACGGGCCGTCCCGACGCGTGCTCGACCGGTCCTGGCAGACCGACGCCGACGCCGCAGACGTCGGCGAGGTCGTGGCCGGTCCGCGCGAGCAGCCGCGTGAAGGACTCGGCCAGCCAGCTCAGCGTCGCCTCCGGGCCCCGGTCTATCGGCACGTCGGCGGTGTGCTCGGCCAGTACGGCGGTGCCGAGGTCGGTGACGGCCAGCCGGTCGTGCGTGGCCCCGAGGTCGGCGGTGAGCACCACGCGGGCGGCGCGGTTGAAGGAGAACGCGGTCGCCGGCCGGCCGCCGGAGGCGATGGCGCCGGAGGCGGGGACCACCCAGCGTTCGCTCAGCAGCGCGTCGAGGCGCTGGGAGACGGTGGATCTGGCTAGGCCGGTGAGCTGCACCAGCTCGGCCTTCGTGCGGGCCTGCCCGTCTCTGAGTATCGACAGGAGCGCTCCCGCTCCGGGCGCCTCTTGGGCCACTCTCGGCTCCTTCTAGTCGGATATCACGATTATGTCATGACTTTTGCTTGACCATCGTCATAAGTCGTCTTTAACATCCCTATCAAGCCTGAGTTATGCCGCCAATCGCTATATCTCCCCCCTTGGAGGTTCGCGTGCTCAGCATGAGAGGCATCGGCAAAAGCTTCCTCGGCGTGCGCGTGCTGTCGGGAGTCGACCTGGACGCCGGGGCGGGAGAGGTGCACGCCGTCGTCGGAGAGAACGGCGCGGGCAAGTCCACGCTCATGAAGATCCTCGCCGGAGTGCACGCCCCCGACGAGGGCGGCATCGAGATCGGCGGCACCGCCGTCGCCTTCCGCCACCCCTTGGACGCCCAGCGCGCCGGAGTCGCGATCATCTATCAGGAGTTCAACCTGCTGCCCGAGCGCGACGTGGCGGAGAACGTCTTCCTCGGCCGCGAGCCCGTACGGCGCGGCCTCGTCGACCGCGCCGCCATGGAGAGCGAGACCGCCCGATTACTCGGCGAACTCGGCGAGACCTCCTTCGGCCCCCGCGACCGGGTCGGCCGCCTGAGCGTCGCCCAGCAGCAGGTCGTCGAGATCGTCAAGGCGCTGTCGGTCGAGGCCCGCATCGTCGTCATGGACGAGCCCACCGCCTCCCTCGCCGAGCACGAGGTCGAACTCCTCTACACGCTCGTCCGCCGCCTCCAGGAGCGCGGCATCGCCGTCCTGTACATCTCCCACCGCCTGCGCGAGGTCTTCGACCTGGCCCAGCGCGTCACCGTCCTCAAGGACGGCGTCAAGGTCGCCACCCTGCCCATCGCCGAGGTCGACCGGTCGCGCCTGGTCGGCCTCATGGTCGGGCGTGCCCTCGACGGCTACTACCCGCCGAGGGCGCGGCCGGAGGACGTCGGCGAGGTCCTGCTCAGCGTCACCGGCGGCGGCAACGACCGCCTGCACGGCATCGACCTCGACCTGCGCGCCGGGCAGATCACCGGGGTCGCGGGGCTGCAGGGCTCCGGCCGCACCGAACTGGCCAAGGCGCTGTTCGGCGCCGAGCCGTTCACGACCGGGCGGATGACGCCGCTGCGGCCGCGCACGGTCCGCGAGGCGATCGCGGCGGGCATCGGGCTCGTCACCGAGGACCGCAAGGCCGAAGGGCTCGCCCTGCGGCAGTCGGCAGGGGACAACGCGCTGCTCGCCGCCCGCGCGGCCGGGCGCCGTACCGGCCGGGTGAGAGAACTGCTCCAGCGCGTACGGCTGGCACCCCCCGACCCCGAACGCGAGGTCGGCTACCTGTCGGGCGGCAACCAGCAGAAGGTCGTGCTGGCCAAGTGGCTCACCATGGCCCCGCGCGTGCTGATCTTCGACGAGCCGACCAGGGGTGTGGACGTGGGCGCCAAGGCCGCCATCCACGACCTCGTCCGCGAACTGGCCCGCGACGGCATGGCCGTCCTGATGATCTCCTCGGAGCTGCCCGAACTGATCGGGATGAGCGACCGGATCGTCGTGCTGCGCGAGGGCCGCGTCGCGGGCACCCTGCCCGCCGGCGCCTCCGAGGAGGCCGTCATGCACCTGGCGGCCGGAGAGGCGGCCGCATGACCGGGCGCGACACCGCCCGCCCGTCCGCCGCTGTCCCTGCTGAAAAGACCCGGCCAAGGCGGATCCGGCCGAGATGGCCTCGGCCCAGCCCCACCAAGGTCGTCTTCCTGGCGCTGGCCGCCGTCGTCGCCGCAGGGGTGGCGCTCACCGGCACCGACTTCCTCAGCCTGCAGAGCGTCGTGGACATCCAGCAGCGCTCCGCCGCCCTCGGCATCGTCGCGGTGGGGCAGACCCTCGCCATCCTGGCGGGCTCGCTGGATCTGTCCGTCGCCTACCTCATCAGCCTGGTCTCGCTGGTGTCCGCCGAGATCATGCAGAGCGCGGGCGTCCCCGCAGCCGTCGGCGCCGCCCTCTCGGTCAGCGCGCTCGTCGGACTCGCCAACGGCGTCGTGGTCACCAAGCTCAAGGTGCACGCCTTCATCGCCACCCTGGGCGTCGGCCTGCTCATCAAGGGCGTCCTCGACCACCTGTACGACGGGCCCGCCGGCCGGGTGCCCGAGTCGTTCCAGCATCTCGGCTACGACCGCATCGGCCCGGTCCCGGTCTCGGCGCTGCTGTGGGCGGCGGTCGTGGGCGCCGTCTGGTTCCTGCTGGCCAGGACCAGGCTCGGCTACCGCGTGTACGCCGTCGGCGGCGACGTCGAGGTCGCGCGGCTGTCCGGCGTGCGCACCGACCGGGTCGTGATCGCGGCCCACGTGATCTGCTCGCTCTGCGCGGGTGTCGCCGGGCTGCTGCTGGCCGCCAGGCTCGGCGCCGGGACGCCGACGGTCGGCACGGACGGCGGCTACGACCTGGAGTCGATCGCCGCCGTCGTCCTCGGCGGCACCGCGCTGGCGGGCGGCAGAGGCGGCGTCGCGGGCACGGTCGGCGGCGTGCTGCTGCTGGCCGTCCTCGACTCCCTGTTCAACCGGCTCGAACTCGACTCCTTCGTCAAGGACGTGGTACGCGGCGTCGTCATCGTGGCCGCCGTGGCGATCTACGCCAGGAGGCGCCGCCCGTGAAGCGCATGATCTTCGTCGTCCTGGCCCTGCTGCTCGTGGCCGTCGCCGTGGCCAACCCGCTGTTCCTGGAGCCGGCCGGGTTCCTGGGCTTCGTCAAGCGGGCGGCGCCGCTGGTGATCCTCGCCGCCGGGCAGTACTTCGTGATCGCCTCCGGCGAGTTCGACCTGTCGGTGGGCTCCCTGGTCACGGCCGTGGTGGTGGTCGCCGCCCGGCTGATCGACGGCGACGAGGCGGCCACCTGGCCGGTGCTCGCCCTGCTCGTCGCGCTCGGACTGCTGGTCGGCCTGGCCAACGGGCTGATCACCACGGTGCTCAGGGTGCCCTCGTTCATCACCACGCTCGGCATGATGCTCGTGCTGTCCGGCGCGGTGTTCCTGTGGACGGGCGGGGCGCCGCGCGGCTCCCTGTCGGCGGGCTTCCGGATCCTCGGCAGGGACACGCTCTGGGCCGTGCTCGTGCTGGCGGCCGTGGCCGCCGCCGCGATCCTGCTGGCGCGGGCCACCTTCGGCAAGACGCTGCTCGCCACCGGCGACAACGCGAAGGCGGCCGAACTGTCCGGGGTCCGCGTCGGACGGACCAAGGTCCTGGCCTTCGCGTTGTCCGGCGTGGCCGCCGCCGTCGCCGGGATCCTGCTCGGCGGCTTCGCCGGGGTCTCCGCCCAGGTCGGGCAGGGGCTGGAGTTCTCCGCCATCACCGCCGTGGTGCTCGGCGGGGTGGTGCTCGGCGGCGGCAGGGGCTCGGTCGTCGCCGCGATGGGCGGCGCCCTCACGCTGGAGGCGCTGTTCACCCTGCTCAACCTGTACGGGATCGCCGGCGCGCTGGAGTACACCGTCCAGGGCCTGATCATCGTCGCCGCGGTCGCGGCCGGTGCCGTACGGCTGCCCGCCCTGCTCGGATCCCCCAGGAAAGGAGACGCCCATGCAGCGTCATAAGCCCCTCGTCCTCCTCGCGGCCGCAGCGCTCGTGTCGGGCTGCACCAGCGACAAGCCCATCACCGCTCCGAACGCCTCCGCCCCGAGCCCCTCCGCCGCGAGCACGTCGAACGGCACCGGCGCGCAGTCGAAGTTCTTCGTCCAGGCCGAGCACGACGCGCAACTCGCCATGCGGGCCAAGACGCCGACCGGGCCCGAGGGCAAGCCGTGGGAGCAGGCCATCGACCCGCAGCTGACCGACACCACGAAGTACAAGAAGTCCGGCGAGGTGCACCTGTGCTTCTCCAACGCCGCCGTCGACAACCCGTGGCGGCAGGTCGGCTGGAAGAGCATGCAGGCCGAGGTCGCCACCCACAAGGAGATCACGAAGTTCACCGCGCTCGACGCCGAGGGCAAGGACGACAAGCAGATCTCCGACATCGCCGAGCTGACCGGCAAGGGCTGCGACGCGCTCATCGTCTCCCCGAACACCACCGCCACCCTCACCCCCGCCGTCAAGGCGGCCTGCGAGAAGGTCCCGGTGATCGTCTTCGACCGGGGCGTCGAGACCGACTGCCCGGTCACCTTCGTCAACCCCATCGGCGGGTACGCCTTCGGCGCCGACGGCGCCGAGTTCCTGATCGAGAAGGTGCCCGCCGGGGGCAAGGTGCTGGCGCTGCGCATCCTGCCCGGCGTGGACGTCCTGGAGACCCGCTGGTCGGCGGCGAAGGCGGCCTTCGACAAGAGCCGGCTGGACGTCGTCGGGGTCGAGTTCACCGACGGAGACGCCGCCAAGACCAAGAGCATCGTCGGCGACTACCTGGCCAGGCACGGCAAACTCGACGGCATCTGGATGGACGCCGGGGCGACCGCCGTGGCCGCGATCGAAGCCTTCGAGGACGCGGGCGTGCCGGTGCCCGCCGTCGTCGGGGAGGACCAGCAGGACTTCCTGCAGAAGTGGAAGCAGCACAACCTGACCGCCGTCGCCCCCACCTACCCGACCTACCAGTGGCGCACCCCGGTGATCGCGGCGCTGCGCGTCCTCAGGGGCGAGCAGGTGCCCAAGACCTGGAAGCTGCCGCAGCCGAAGATCACCGCCGAGACCCTCGACACCTACCTCCAGCCGAACATGCCGCCGCTGCACTACGCGCTGTGCGGCTGCGAGGACCTGCCGGGCTTCCCCGAGACGTGGGGCGGCAGGAAGTGACCCCGATCGGCGTCAACACCTGGGTGTGGGTCTCGCCCCTGACGGACGCGGACCTCGCCCGGCTGGCGCCGCGTATCGCCGGCTGGGGATTCGACGTCGTCGAACTGCCCGTCGAGCGGCCCGGCGACTGGGATCCGCACCGGGCGGCGGACGTGCTGGCCGAGCACGGGCTCCGGGCGAGCGTCGTGCTGGTGATGCCGCCGGGCAGGGAACTGGTCGCCTCGGACGCGGTCGCGGGCACCCAGGACTACCTGCGCCACTGCGTGGACGTGGCGGCGGCGGTCGGCTCACCGGTGATCGCCGGGCCCGCCTACGCGTCGGTGGGCCGTACCTGGCGGATGGAGGCGGGCGAACGCGAGAAGGTCTACGCCGAGCTGAGGGAGAACCTGCTGCCGGTGCTGCACCACGCGGGCGAACGCGGGGTCCGCCTGGCGGTGGAGCCGCTCAACCGGTACGAGACCAGCGTGCTCAACACCGTGGAGCAGGCGCTCGACGCGCTGCCCGCCGAGTGCGGGCTGGCCCTGGACACCTACCACCTGAACATCGAGGAGAAGGACCCGGCGCGGGCCGTACGGCTGGCGGGGGAGCGGGTCGCGCACGTGCAGGTGTGCGGCACCGATCGGGGCACGCCGGGGCAGGACCGCTTCGACTGGCCCGGTTTCGTCCTGGCGCTCGGCGCGGCGGGCTACACGGGCCCGCTGGTGATCGAGTCCTTCACCGCCCACAACCGGGCCATCGCCGCCGCGGCCGCCGTCTGGCGGCCGCTGGCCCCGAGCCAGGACGCCCTGGCCAGGGACGGGCTCGCCTTTCTCCGCACGCTCTGAGCCGTTCACGCTCAGGCGTTTACCCATCGTGATCGGGGCAGGCATTGACTGACAGGACCCTAGGCGTCGGAATGGTGGGCTATGCGTTCATGGGACGCGCGCACTCCCAGGCCTGGCGCAACGTGACGGCCTTCTTCGACCTGCCGGTCGCCCCCGCCATGCGGGTGATCTGCGGCCGATCGCCCGAGGCGACCCGGGCGGCGGCGGCGCGCATGGGCTGGGCCGGGCACACGACCGACTGGCGCGACCTCCTGGCCCGCGACGACGTGCAGATCGTGGACATCTGCACACCGGGCGACAGCCACGCCGAGATCGCCGTCGCGGCCCTCGCCGCCGGAAAGCACGTGCTGTGCGAGAAACCGCTCGCCAACACCGTCGAGGAGGCCGCCCGGATGGCCGAGGCGGCGGCGTCGGCGGCGGGCAAGAGCATGGTGGCCTTCAACTACCGCCGGGTGCCCGCCGTGGCGCTGGCCCGGCGGCTGGTGGCGGCCGGCGAACTCGGCGCCATCAGGCACGTCCGGGCCCAGTACCTGCAGGACTGGGTCGTCGACCCGGACTTCCCGCTGGTGTGGCGGTTGCGGAAGGACCTGGCGGGCTCCGGCGCGCTCGGCGACATCGGCGCGCACATCATCGACACCGCCCAGCACATCACCGGCCAGGACCTGGTCGGCGTCACCGGGCTCACCGAGACGTTCGTCAAGGACCGGCCGGGCGGCCGGGTCACCGTGGACGACGCGGCCCTGTTCATCGGGCGGATGTCAGGGGGCGCCATGGCCTCCTTCGAGGCCACCAGGTTCGCCAGCGGGCGCAAGAACGCGCTGCGCGTCGAGGTGAACGGCGCCCTGGGCAGCCTCTACTTCGACTTCGAGGCGATGAACGAGCTGTGGGTGTCGAAGGGCGGCGGCGGCTTCACCCGGATCCTCGTGACCGAGCCGGACCATCCGTACGCGGGGGCCTGGTGGCCGCCGGGGCACGGGCTCGGGTACGAGCACACCTTCACCAACCAGATCAGGGACTTCCTCGAAGCGATCGCCACCGGCACCGACCCGTCGCCCTCGTTCGCCGACGGGCTGCGCGTGCAGCGGGTGCTGGAGGCGGTCGAGCAGAGCGACGGCGCCTACAAGGAGATCACCCGATGAGACCAGTGACCCTCTTCACCGGCCAGTGGGCCGACCTGCCCTTCGAGGAGGTGTGCGGGCTCGCCGCCGGTTGGGGGTACGACGGGGTCGAGATCGCCTGCTCCGGCGACCACTTCGACGTCGAGGCGGCCGTCACCGACCCCGGCTACGTCCCTCGCAAGCTCGAACAGCTCGACCGGCACGGCCTCAAGGTGTGGGCGATCTCCAACCACCTCGTCGGGCAGGCCGTCTGCGACCACCTCATCGACGAGCGGCACCGGGCGATCCTGCCCGCCCGGATCTGGGGCGACGGCTCGCCGGAGACCGTACGGCGGGCCGCCGCCGAGGACATGAAGAACACCGCCCGCGCCGCCGCCCTGCTCGGCGTGGACACCGTCGTCGGCTTCACCGGCTCCGCCATCTGGCACACGGTCGCGATGTTCCCGCCGGTGACCGCCGCGATGGTGGCGGCCGGCTACCAGGACTTCGCCGACCGCTGGAACCCGATCCTCGACGTGTTCGACGAGGTCGGGGTGCGTTTCGCGCACGAGGTGCACCCGTCGGAGATCGCCTACGACCACGTCACCACCCAGCGCGCGCTGGCGGCGGTCGGCCACCGCCCCGCCTTCGGCCTCAACTGGGACCCCTCCCACATGATCTGGCAGGACATCGACCCGGTGAACTTCATCCTCGACTTCGCCGACCGGATCTACCACGTGGACTGCAAGGACACCAGGATGCGGGTCGGCGACGGGCGGCGGGGGCGACTGTCGTCCCACCTGCCCTGGGCCGACCTGCGGCGCGGCTGGGACTTCGTCTCCACCGGGCGCGGCGACGTGCCGTGGGAGGACTGCTTCCGGGCGCTGAACTCGATCGGGTACGCCGGGCCGATCTCGATCGAGTGGGAGGACGCCGGGATGGACCGGCTCGACGGCGCCCGCGAGGCGCTCGGCTTCATCCGGACGCTCAACTCGATCACCCCGCCCGGCGCGGCCTTCGACGCCGCCTTCTCCACCCGGTGAACCGTCAGTCCATGACGACGATCTGGCGCAGGACCTCGCCGCCGCGCAGCGCCGCCACGGCGTCGTTGAGGTCGGCGAGCCGGATCCGCGCGCTGATGAGCGCGTCGAGGTCGAGTTTGCCCGCCCGGTACAGGGCCGCGAAGTGCGGGAAGTCGTGGCGGACGTCGGCTTCGCCGTACAGGCTGGACAGGAGTTTCTTGCCTTCGAACAGCAGGCTGAAGGCGGAGATCTGCACCATGTCGTCCATGGCTCCGGCGCCGACCACGATCACGGTGCCGCCCGCGCGGGTGAGCTGCCAGGTGGAGGTGATCGTCGCGGACTTGCCCACGACCTCGAAGCCGTAGTCGAAGCCGTTGCCGCCGGTCAGTTCCGCGAGCGCGCCGAGCACGTCGTCGGGGGCGACGGCGTGGGTGGCGCCGACCCGGAGCGCCAGCTCGCGCTTGGCGGGGAGGGGATCGACGGCGAGGATGGTCCGGGCGCCGGAGACGCGGGCGCCCTGGATCACCGACAGGCCGACGCCGCCGCAGCCGATCACGGCGACGGTGGAGCCGGGCCGTACCCGCGCGGTGTTGAGGGCCGCGCCGACGCCGGTGGTGATGCCGCAGCCGATGAGCGCGGCGGCCTCCCACGGCACCTCGGGGTCGATCTTGATCGCTCCCTGGACGGGGAGCACGGCCTCCTCCGCCCAGGTGCCGCAGCCCGCCATCCCGTAGGCCGTGGTGCCGCCGTCGAAGCGGAAGTTGCCCTTCGTGAAGCCCTCGATGACGTACTTCATGCACAGGTACGGCTGGCCGCCCAGGCACAGGCCGCACTCCTGGCACGAGGGACGCCAGTTGACGATCACGTGGTCGCCCGGCCGGAGCGAGGTGACGTGCTCGCCCACCTCGGCGACCTCGCCCGCACCCTCGTGGCCGAGGACGAGCGGCACCGGCTGAGGGAGCACGCCGGTCATGGCCGACAGGTCGGAGTGGCAGACACCGGTCGCCCTGATCCGCACCCGGACGTCGGTCGGGCCGAGCGGGGCGAGGGTGACGTCGTCGCGGATCTCCAGCTTGTCGTCGCCGACGGCGTGCAGTATGGCGGCGCGCATAGGGGGGTTCCTCCTGTTACTCCTCTAGGGAGAGGGCGGCTTTCGGGCAGGAGCGCACAGCGTGGCGCACCCGATCGGCCATCTCCTGCGGCACTTCCGGGAGGAGGATGTGCAGCTGGTCCTCCTCGTCCACGTCGAAGACCTCGGGTGCGAGTCCCACGCACACGGCGTTGGCCTCGCAGACCAGTTCGTCGACCTTGACCTTCATGTGAGCCTCCGGTGATCCCATGAGACCACTTTGCCGCGTTCGACCACGTAGGCGAGCCGTTTGCGGCCGGTCTGCTCCACGTAGGGGCGCAGGGTCTCGTCGTCGAAGCCGGGGCTCATCCGGCGGACCACCCCCATGCCGATGTCGAGTACCCGGTCGCGGGGCACCTGGGTGGCGGTGCCGTACAGGAGGACGCCGCGCAGTTCCGCGTACTCCTCGCCCGTCTCGATCAGGCAGCTGACCCGGGGGTCGCGTTCGAGGTTGCGCGCCTTCTGCGACTTCCCGTATGTCCAGAACGCGATCCGGCCCGCGTCGAGGGCGTAGAACATGGTCACCAGGTGGGGGGTGCCGTCGGGGTTGATGGTCGCGAGCTGGAGTTTGCGGGATCCCTCGACGAGGGCGGTGATGTCGTCCTCCGGCATCTCCGCGCGGGCGCGCTGATTCACCTGCCTAGTAGAACAGGTTCCAGAAAGTCGGACAAGAGGGGAATGGAATGTTATTCGGTTCCATTAGGGTGCTGCGTCATGACGATGCCGCAGCAACTGCGCTACGCCGCAGAGCACGCCAAGGGCTTCATGCCCCGCGAGGAGGGGCTCGCCCTCTACGAGGCCGCGTGCACGTACGGCGCACTCGGCCCGATCTGCGAGATCGGCACCTATTGCGGGAAGTCGGCGATCTACCTGGGCGCGGCCGCCCGTCGGGTGGGCACGGTGGTGGTCACCGTGGACCACCACCGGGGCTCAGAGGAGATCCAGCCCGGCTGGGCCCACCACGACCCGACGCTGGTCGATCCGCGCTTCGGCAAGATGGACTCGCTGCCCACCTTCCGCGCCACCATCGCCGCCGCCGGGCTGGAGGAGGAGGTGATCGCGGTCGTCGGGCGCTCGGACAGGGTCGCGGCGCTGTGGAACACGCCGCTGTCGATGCTCTTCATCGACGGCGGGCACTCCGAGGAGCCGGTCACCGAGGACTACGAGGGCTGGGCGCCGCACATCGTCGTGGGCGGGGCGCTGGTCTTCCACGACGTCCACCCCGACCCCGCCGACGGCGGGCAGGCGCCGTACCGGGTGTACCTGCGGGCGCTGGAGTCCGGGGACTTCGGCCTGGTGTCGGTAACGGGCTCGCTGCGGGTGCTGGAGCGCACCCGGGCATGATCGCAGGTCCGCGCTGCAAGGGGGAACGTCAGGAGAGCTGTCGGATTATCTGACTTTTCGCGCAATATCATTTTACGGGTTTCGCACGCTGAAATCGATCATTGACTTGGTCGTCACGGTAAACGTTTAATGTGGCTGATCTTGTGGATTTTAGCGCGGGAGATTATGTATGTTACGGTTCCCCGGATTGCGGAGTCGGCGCGCGCTGACCGCCGCAGTGGTGGCGGGTGCACTGGTGAGCACGGTGACACCCCAGGCCGCGACGGCGGCGGAGCGGAGCCGGAACGAATCCGGCACCACGCGTGAATGGCAGCAGGCTTCGCGCCGCGCCGCCCAGTCCGGGGCACCGGTAGAGGTGACCGAGGCCCGGACCGAGTTCAGCACCACCTACGCCAACCCCGACGGCAGGTCGTTCCGCCTGGAGCAGACGACCGTCCCCATCCGGGTCAAGGGACCGGACGGCGCCTGGGCCACTCCCGACGCCACGCTCGAACGCAGGAGCGACGGCGGTGTCGGACCGGCCGCCTCGGCCGTGGACCTCGCCTTCTCCGGAGGCGGTGACGGCACCCGCCTGGTCACGATGACCCGCGACGGCCGCACGCTCACCCTGGGCTGGCCCGGACCCCTACCGGCACCCGCGCTGGACGGCCCGAACGCCACCTACCCCGAGGTCTTCCCCGGCGTCGACCTGCGGATGACGGCCACGACAGAGGGGTTCCGCCAGGTCCTCGTCGTGAAGACGCCGGAAGCGGCGGCCAACCCCGCACTGAAGAAGATCGAGTACTCCTTCGCCGCGTCCGGCCTGAAGGTGCAGAAGACCGAGGACGGCGGTATGTCCGCCACCGACGGCAACGCCACCCCCGTCTTCACCTCGCCTCCGGCCGCGATGTGGGACTCCACCGGCACCACGGCCGCCGGAGAGGACCCCGCCCAGCGGATCGCGAAGACCCGGCCCGACACAGCCGCCGCTGAGACGCCCGACGCCGCCGACGGGCCCGCCCCCGGCGCCGGGCACGCCGAACTGCCCATCGACGTGGGCGGCGACAAGCTCACCCTCACCCCGGACACCGCGCTCCTCCGGCAGAAGGACCCCTCGGCCTACCCCGTCTACATCGACCCCACCGTCACCTGGGGCGAGACCGACCGGACCCTGCTGCGCTCCGACGGCTACAAGTCGTACAACTGGGGCAACGGCAGCAACAACATGGGCGAAGGCGTCGGGAAGTGCGGCACCTGGAACGGCTACTACTGCGGCCCCGGCTACGTCCAGCGGCTGTACTTCCAGTTCTCGCCCGCCAGCCTCAAGGGCAAGCAGGTGCTCGACGCCACCTTCCGCGTCACCGAGCCGTGGGCCTTCCAGTGCGACCCCCGCTGGGTCGACCTGGTCCGCACCAACAACTTCACCTCCGCCACCACCTGGTCGGGACGCCCCAAGGAACTCGACTGGATGGTCGACAGGCACGTGTCCGCAGGCCGGGGCTCCCTGTGCGCGCCGAACGAGCCCACCGCGCCGATCGACTTCAACGACAACCCGGCCGAGCCCAACGAGAACCTGACCCCGACCGTGAAGGACTTCGCGGCCGGCAAGTTCTCCAAGCTCACCCTGCAACTGCGGGCCAACGACGAGACCGACACCGCAGCCTGGAAGCGGTTCAGGAACGACGCCGTCCTCGCTGTCGACTATGTCGGGCTTCCGGCGCTGCCGACCGGGGTCGGCCTGGTCACCGGCACCGGCACCGTCTGCGAGACCAAGGAGGCCGCTCCCGCCGTCGTCTCCGACCCCACGCCCGACCTGACCGCCACCCCGCAGACCGCCTCCGGGGGCGAGCCGGGGGCGATGTTGCGCGCGGCGCTGGACGTGGACAAGAAGAACCCCGACGGCACCTGGGCCGACGCCTTCACCACCCTGGAACGGCCGACCAGCGGCCACGTGGGCGACAACGTCAAGGTGTCGGCGAGCACCCCGGCCCTCGCCGAAGGGATCCTCTACCGCTACCGGGCCTGGACCCGCTCGTACTACAACAACTACGGCGCGCAACTCCCCGGGCCGTCGAACGGCTCGACGACCGGCTACTGCTACTTCAAGGTGGACCCGACCGCGCCGAAGGCGCCGACGGTCACGGTCGGCGCCCCGTACCAGCAGTGCACGCCGGCGAGCTGCGTGGCGGCGGGCGGGCCGGGCCAGAACGCCGCCTTCTCCTTCGCCCCGGCGGACGGCGACACCAACGTCGCCTACCAGTACCGGGTGTCCACCAGCCCGACGTGGTCGCCGGACCTCGCGGGCGCGACGGCCGGTATCGCCATCAGCCCACCGGCCTCCGGCACCCTCAGCCTGTACGTCCGGGCGAAGGACAACGTCGGCAGGTACGGCGCCACCACCGTCTTCGACCTCTTGGTAGCGGCCGGGGCGGGCCCCGTGGGCAGGTGGCAGTTCGACGAGGACACCGGCGCCGCGCTGGACACCGGCTCGGGCCGCCGCGACCTCGCGCTCGCGGGCGGGGCCGTACGGGACAACCGGGGCCGCAGAGGCGAGATCACCCACGACGCCGCCGGTGCCCCGCTGCCCGCTCCCAGGACCGACAAGGGCCTCAGCATGAACGGCACCGGCGGCTACGCGGCCACGTCCGCGCCGGTGCTGGAGACCCGCTCGGCCTACACGGTCGCGGCCTGGGTGCGGCTGGACCGCAAGGACGCGGTCGGCGTCGTGATGTCGCAGGACGGCGCGGGTGGCTACACCCCCTTCAGCCTCTGGTACGACAAGAACCGCCTGTCCTACTGCTTCGGCGTGAAGGAGAAGGACGAGAACGACGGCAAGGCTTACTTCGGCGTCTGCGCCAAGAACGGCGTCGCCCAGCTGAACGCCTGGACGCACGTCGCGGGCACCTACGACCCGGCGACGCAGAAGGTCGCCTTCTACCTCAACGGCCTGCCGCAGGGCACCGCCACCGCGCCGGGCAACTGGTCGGCGCCCGGTCCGTTCACCGTCGGCCGCTACAAGTGGGCGGGCGTCGCCCAGTACTACTTCCCCGGCTCGATCGACGAGGTCGCCGCCTGGCAGCGGGCCCTCACCTCCGACGAGGTCGCGACCGAGGCCCGCGTCGAGTCCCCGGGCGGCCAGCCGAGCGTGGAACTGGTGGCGAACTGGGATCCGTCGGGCGTCACCGGCACCCAGGTGCCCGACGCGGTGTCCGGCTACGGCAGAACGCTGGCCCTGGAGAACGGCGCCGCCCTCGACGGCGAGAGCCTCACCCTGGACGGCGTGGACGACGCGGCCATCACGGCGGGCTCGGTCGTGGACGACACCGGCTCGTTCACCGTGACCACGAAGGCCGAGCTCGACCCGGCCAGGCTGCTGACCCTGCAGACGGGCACGGTCGGCCAGGTCGCCGGCCAGCGTACGGCCGACGGCTCGGCGTGGGGCCTGTGGTTCGAGCTGACCGGCAAGCAGACCCAGCTCGACGACAACGGCAACGAGATCACCGTCCCGATCGGCTTCTGGCGCTTCGGCCGGGTCGGCAAGGACGGCACGAAGACCTGGGTCAGTTCGGAGGCGGCGGCCAGCCTGGGCAGCCCGGTCCGGCTGACCGGCGTCTACGACGCGCAGGCCACGGGCGGCCCCGTCGTGCGGCTGTACGTCGGCCACGAGCAGAACGACCTGGCCATGGCCTACACCGCGCAGCCCGGCTCCGGCGACTTCACGGCGGGCAAGGGCTTCAGCGCGACGGCGTGGGGCCACTTCCTGAACACGAAGATCACCGATCTGCGGGTCTGGGCGGGCGCCATGGCCGACACCCAGCAGCTCGGCGCCGTCATCGGCGACTGACACCGGCGCGGGGGCCGCGAGGCCCCCGCGCCGCGCGCTTTCTCTGGTTCCCTGTTGAGGAGGATGGGCCATGCGTGGGCCCGGTTTACGTGCTGCCCTGGCGGCCGTCACAGCGGTGATGGTGTCGTTATCCCTCGGAGTGGCCCTCGATCCGCCCGCTGCGGCGGCCGAGAGCCCACCGGGCGCGCCCCCGGTGCAGAAGCAACGCACGAGCAAGGTCAAGGCCATGGACGCGGCCGGGGCGAAGGCGGCACGAGAGCGCGTCGCCGCCTCGAAGGCGGGCAACGTCGCCTCGGCCGAGCGGGCCGCCGCCGAG